>JAEZEU010000502.1 GCA_023432885.1 Pseudomonadota bacterium
AGGTTCACCTCTCTCAAGAGAGGTGAACCAATTCTGCGGACGACCAATTCAGCCAAACACCATCACAGTGCCGCTCAAGCCTTCTTTCCATAGTCGTAGAAGCCGCGGCCGCTCTTGCGGCCGAGATGCCCGGCATCGACCATCTCCTTCAAGAGCGGCGCAGGCCGGTACTTCGGATCGTTGAAGCCGGTATAGAAGACTTCCATCACCGACAGCATGGTGTCGAGCCCGATCAGATCGGCGAGCGCCAGCGGGCCGATCGGATGGTTGCAGCCGAGCTTCATGCCGGCGTCGATCTCTTCGGCTGTTGCGATGCCTTCCTGCAGCGCGAACACCGCCTCGTTGATCATCGGGCAGAGAATGCGGTTGACGGCAAAGCCCGGGCTGTTGCGCGCGGTGATCGGCACCTTGCCGACGCGCTTGGCAAAGGCTTCCGCCTTGGCGTGGGTGTCGTCGGAGGTCTGCAAGCCCCGGATCAGTTCCAGCAGCGCCATCACGGGGACCGGATTGAAGAAGTGCATGCCGATGAAGCGGTCGGGCCGGTCAGTCGCCGCGGCAAGCTTGGTGATCGAGATCGAGGACGTGTTGGTCGCGATCAGCGCCTGCGGCCGCAGCGCGGCGCAGAGGTCCTTGAGGATCTTGACCTTCAGCTCCTCGTTCTCGGTCGCGGCCTCGATGACGAGGTCGCAATCGGCGAGCTTCGCCTTGTCGGTCGTGGCGGTGATGCGCGCCAGCGCGGCCTCGCGATCGGCGGCGCTCATCTTCTCCTTCTTGACCAGGCGGTCGAGGCTGCCGTCGATGGTGGAAAGCCCTCGCTTCACCGCGGCATCCGAAATATCGACCATGGTCACGCTGAGCCCGGCCGCCGCACAGACCTGCGCGATCCCGTTGCCCATAGTGCCCGCCCCGATGATGCCTACCGATTCAATCATTTGCCGTGTCCTTTTCTCGCGCGCAGCTGGACGCCCGCACCTCATCATGCCGACCTGATATCAGAGCCGGGCGGCCACCGGAACCGCCCGATCGGCCTGCAGCCAGCGGGCGATCCGCGGCCAGGCCGTGGCCAGCGTATCGCCGCCGAGATAGAGGCCGAGGTGGCTGGAGGGCACGACCGCACGCTCGATGAGGCTTGCCGGCGCGCCGAGGTGCGGGGCGGTCGCCATGGCCTGCGCCGCCGGTACGATCTCGTCGTCGCTGCCCGCCAGCAGGAAGACGGGGATCCTGACGTCATCGGGACGCACGGTTCGGCCGAGCGCCACGAAAGCCCCGTTTGCGATCCGGTTCTCCCGGTAGATCCAGTGCACCACTTGCAGGTAATAGGCGCCCGGCAGGTCCACGGTCTCGTCGTGCCAGCGCACGTAGCGCTCGTGCAATTCCCGGTCGGCGGCAAGTTCCGGCGAAAGGCCCCGCTGCAGCACCGTTTCGGTCTCGGAGGCGCGGGTCCAGAAGCGCAGGATGTGCGCGCCCTTGACGATGCCCCCGCCGCTTTCGACCAGAGCCGCGAATGCCGTCTGTGGCGCGCTGCCGACCAGCCGCACCAATCCGGAATCCACGGAGGCGTCCACCGGAGCACCCGCCAGCACCAGACGCCGCACCTTCTCCGGAAAGCGCGCGGCATAAACCAGCGACAGCCAACCGCCCTGGCACAGGCCGATCAGATCGACCGGCGCGCCGATCTCGTCAACGGCAACGTTGAGATCGGCAAGATACTGGTCGATGCCGAGGTAACGCATATCCGGCGCGGCGGAACGCCAGTCGGTCAAATAGATGCTATCGAGGCCGCTCTGCAGCAGTCGCTCGATGATGCTGTGACCCGGCGCGAAATCGGCAATCAAGGTGCTGTGCAGCGCATAGGGTCCGCAGATCAGCACCGGCCGTCCGCCTCGCCTTCGCGAAAAATCGCGCAGGCGCATGGTCGCGAGTTCCAGCGCGACCTTGTTCGGCGTCGTCCAGGCCAATTCGGGCTTGTCTTCGGCGGCATCGCGTCCAGCGGCGGTGTCGAGCCACCAGAACATCGCATCCGTGGCAAGCTTCATGGCCGCAAAGGGCCACTGCATCGGATCGTGCGAGAAGGATGCGCCTGATCCGGCCGGTTTTGCAGGTTTGTCCGATGGCCCGTTCATGCAGTGCATCCACAGGTTCGACGCTTCAAATCAAGGCTAGACCCGGACCCGCCCGGTGGGAAGGTTCTATTGTGTCGCGCGCTGCGACCCGGTTCCTCACGCGTGGTTTGGTGGGATCAGCGGCAGGCGCAAGCCGAGACGCAGTAATGCGTCATGCCCCAGCGCCTCTCGCCTGGCTGCCGGTCATTCGGCCTCACATCAGGCGAGCCTCCAGCAAAAGCAATCGGCGGCATTTGTAATTTGACCTTCCTCAACAACCTCGCGACGCCTGCGACTATGATTGTTAGCGATCCAAGGCAGGAGCCGGATATGAGCGAAATTCCCGATCTTGCGATCTCGCCGGAAAAGGTCGCAGCGATTATCGCCAAGGCGCGTCAATTCGACGTGAAGGATGTCGTCACCGATCCGGATTCCGGTTCCAATGCCAGCGACGATGCGATGCTGTCCGTTCTGGAAGACC
>JAEZEU010000506.1 GCA_023432885.1 Pseudomonadota bacterium
GCCAGTTCGTCATCCGCGATCAGCAGGCGCGCGCCGGAATTGCCGACGATGTAGGCCACTTCATCGGCGGATAGGCGATAGTTGATCGGCAGGAACACCGCGCCGATATGGCTTGCCGCAAACACCAGCTCGAGAAAGGCGCTGCTGTTCTTCATCAGCACGGCGACAACGTCGCCACGGCCAATCCCGCGTGCGGAGAGCCAGCCGCTCGCTTTGCGTATGCGCTCATCGAAAGTTGCGTAGGAAATCGCCTCGCCGCGATATTTCAGCGCAGTGCGATCCGGTGTCCGTTTTGCGTGGAATGCGATGAAGCTCGACAGGTTGATCATTTGCCGCTTGGTAAGGCCGGCTTTCCGGCTCCGTTTCCTTCCCCGATGAATTCTGAGTCGTAATTCATGTTTGGCTTGACGTCACCCCCACAGCTCTGAAATTCTCCCTGCACGGAGACGTGAGATCTCCGAAGGGATTTTGGGAACGAACCCGACTCAGGGAGAGGAAGATGACGAGAACCCGCAAAACGGGCATCAGCCGACGCTCGGCCCTCGCAATGATGGGCGCCGGCGCCGCCAGCCTTGCCACCCCGTGGGTGGCCCGTGCGCAGGCCAAGACCATCAAGATCGGTATGCCGACCATTCTGTCCGGCCGCGTTGCGCAGCTCGGAACTTCTTCGCGCAACGCCGTGTTGCTGGAAGTGGAGAAGGTCAATGCCGCCGGTGGCCTTGCCGGCCGGCAGATCGAGATGGTGATCCGCGATTCCAAGGGGCAGCCGCAGGAAGCGGCGCGCATCGCGCGTGAACTCGTCAATACCGACGGCTGCGAAATGCTGCTCGACGGCGAGGCCTCGTCCGGATCGTTCGCGGTGCATGAAGTTGCGCGCGATCTCGGCGTGCTCTGCATCCACACCTGCTCGGAAGCTTCCTCGCTTACCGCCGATCCCAAGCAGCACATCCCCAACGCCTTCCGTTGCGTGCGGCAGGGCATTCACGACTCCATCGTCGGCGGCCGCTATGCCGCCGCGATCGCCAAGGCAAAGGGCCTGAAGAAGTGGGTGACCTGCTCGCCGGACTATGCCTATGGCCGCGACACCACCGGCGAGTTCGTCATGTACCTGAAGCGCTTTGCGCCTGATGTCGAGATCATCAGCGAATCCTGGCCAAAGCTGTTCCAGCCCGACTACACCGAGGTGGTAACCAAGATCCTGCAGGCCAAGCCCCAGGCGCTTTATTCCTGCCTCTGGGGCGGCGATCTCACCTCTTACATCGATCAGGCCAACATCTATGCGATGTTCACCCAGATGGAGGTGTTCGCGGTCAACATGGCCGATTACACCGCGCTAACCGTGGTGAAGAATCTGCCGAAGGGAATTCATTCCGGCAACCGTTACATCAAGACCTTCCCGAAGACGGCCGAAAACGCCGCCTGGGGCGATGCCTACAGGGCGAAGTACAACGAATATCCGACCAACTGGTCCTGGCAGAACGCGACCGCGGTGATGCTGCTGTCGGAAGCCGTCAAGAAGGCCAACTCCACCGACAGCAAGAAAGTCGCGGAAGCGCTGACCGGCCTTACCATCAAGTGCCCGTTCGGTGCCGATGGCACCGTGACGATGCGCGGCGAGGACCGTACGCTGGTGGGCTACGCCGTCGGCTGGGGCACCACGATCCCGCAGGAGCCCTATGTCCCGGAAGTGAAGGCTGGCGACTGGAAGACCATCTTCGAACTCGAAGCCGAGTGGAAGAAGAGCAAGGGCTACACCTGAGTTCGGCGCGGGCGAGGGCGCTTCGCCTTCGCCCGCCATTGATTCCCGGCGGTTCGCCCATGCGCGCCGCGACATCGGAAGCTTTCCTTGGACATCGACGCGCTCACCGGCTGTTTCGCCAGTTCCGCCTGTCTGGTGACGCAAACCACCAGCGGCTTCATCATTGGAATGCTGCTGTTCCTCGTCGCCGTGGGGCTGACGCTGATCTTCGGCGTGCTGAAGATCACCAATTTCAGCCATGGCGCCTTCTATATGTTCGGCGCCTATTTCGCGATGACGGCCTATCAATTCACCGACAGCTTCGCGCTGGCGATGCTGTGTGGTGCTGCGGGGACGGCGCTGCTTGGCCTCGTCTTCGAGCGCTTCTTCATGAGCCGCGTCTACGGTGCCGACGTCCTGATGCAGCTTCTGGTCTGTTATGCTTTCGTGCTGATCTTCGACGATGTCGTGCGCATGATCTGGGGCGTGGAATTCAAGTCCATGGGCATGCCAGCGGCTTTCCAGGTGCCGCCGCTGTTCATTGCCGGCGGCGTGGTGCCGCCCTATTATCTCGTGCTGATCGGCGTGGCGCTGGCCGCTGCGCTGGTGCTCGGTCTCGGGCTGACGCGCACGCGCATCGGCAAGGTAATACGTGCTTCCGCACATAATCCCGGCATGGTTTCCGCGCTCGGCATCAATACCGGGCTGATCTATGGCGGCGTGTTCGCGCTTGGTGGCATGCTGGCGGGACTTGCCGGCGCGCTTGCCGCGCCCGTGCGCTCGCTTACCCCCGGCATGGGATTTTCGGTTCTGATCGAGTCCTTCATCGTCACTGTCATTGGCGGCATGGGCTCGATCCTTGGCGCATTGATCGGCGCGATCCTGATAGGCCTGATCCGTGCGTTCGGATCGCTGGGCTTTCCGCTGTTCACCGAAGGCCTCATGTATTTGTTCATGGTGATCGTTCTGGTTGCCCGCCCGACCGGCCTGTTCGGCAAGGAAGTGGCATGAGCGAAGTGCAGGCCCAACAGGCCGTTCCGGCGATCGGCGTCTCCCGGGCCGAAGCAAGGGCGCAACGCTACCGTGACGTGCTGATCGCGCTCGCCGCCTTCATCGTCCTTGCCATGCTGCCGCTGTTCTTCGGTAGCAAGGCGCTGCTCGATTTCGTGATTCGCTGCTCGGCGTACGGTTTGTTTGCGACGTCGCTCAACCTGCTGGTCGGCTACACCGGCATGATCTCGTTCGGCCATGGCATGTTCTTTGGCCTTGGCGCCTATGGCTTCGGCCTGATGATGCAGCGGACCGGAGTGCCGATCCCCGTGGCGTTCGTCGCGACGCTCGCGATCACGCTGGTGTTTGCCGTCGTCATCGGCGCGATCTGCGTCCGCCTGAAGGAGATCTACTTCGCCTTCGTGACGCTGGCGTTCCAGATGCTGATCCACTCGACCATTCTTTCCTGGGCCTCGCTGACCGGCGGCGACCAGGGCCTTCGCGGCGGTATCCCGCGGCCGCCGTTCCTTGGCATCGACCTGTCCAACCACGTGCATCTCTATGTCACGAGTTGCGCGCTGCTGGTGCTTGGGCTGCTGCTGATGCGCCAGATCGCGCAGTCGCCGTTCGGTTACACCTTGCGCATGATCCGCGACAACGCCAATCGCGCCAGCTTCATTGGCATTGACGTCTGGCGCGCCAAGCTCACGATCTTCGTGCTGGCGGCGCTGTTTGCTTCCGTCGGCGGCATGATCATGGCGTTGTTCGTTTCCGGCGCCTATCCGGAATTCGCCTACTGGACCATTTCGGGTGAGGGCATCTTCATCAACATGCTCGGCGGCGTGACGACCTTCCTCGGGCCGATGGTCGGCACGGTCCTGCTGTTGATCCTCAACGACACCGTGACCCGGCTGACCGAATATCACGGCATCGTGCTCGGCATCGTCATCCTGTTCTTCGCCATTGGCCTCCGCAAAGGCCTGATGGATTTCGTGGTCGAATGGTACGCGCAGCGGCGTGACGCGGCGAGGGAGCGCGGCTGACCATGCTTGAGATCCGCGGCCTTGCGAAATCCTTTGGCGGCGTGAAGGCGACCGACGACGTGTCGCTGCAGTTTCCCGACGGTTCGCTCACGGCCGTGATCGGGCCGAACGGCGCAGGCAAGAGCACCTTCTTCAACCTGATCACCGGCGCCTTGAGACCGGACGCCGGGCAGGTTCTGCTTGACGGCGTCGATCTCGCCGGCCGTTCGCCGCCGGAGATCGTCCGTCATGGCATCGGCCGCGCCTTCCAGGTCGCGAGCATCTTTCCCTCGCTCACGGTCGAGGAGACCATGCTCGCCGCGGTCGGCGCTGACCTGCGCCGTTCGGGCGTGCTTCACCGGCGCTTCCCGCTGGCAGAGACGCGCGGACGCGCCGAACACGCCATGGAACTGCTGGGCCTTGCCAACAAGCGCCACCGCACCGCGGCGACGCTGTCGCACGGCGACCAGAAGCTTCTCGATATCGCGCTCGCACTTGTGCTCGATCCAAAAGTTCTGCTGCTCGATGAGCCCACCGCCGGCATGGGCACCGAGGAGCGCTGGCGCATGATCGACAAGGTGCGCGAGCTCTGGGAGACGCAGAAGATCACGGTCGTCTTCATCGAGCACGACATGGACATCGTGTTCAAGATCGCCCCCGAGATCGTCGTGCTCTGCTACGGCCGGATTCTCGCCAAGGGCACGCCGGAGGCGATCCGCCGCAATCAGGAAGTGATCGATGCTTATCTGGGCACCGACCACCATGCGGGAGCGAATGCATGAGCGAGGCGGTCGTCAAGGTCGAGGATCTCGACGTCTATTACGGCACCAGCCAGATCCTTTTCGGCGTCGCCCTCTCGGTGCGGAAGGGGGAGACCATGGCGCTGCTCGGCCGCAACGGTGCCGGCAAGTCCACCACCATGAAGGCGATCATGGGGCTGGCTCCGGCGCGGCGGGGCCGGGTGCTGCTGGACGGCCGGGTGGTTTCGGGCATGAAGCCGCACCGCATCGCGCGCGCCGGTCTTGGCTTCGTGCCGGAGGACCGGCAGATCTTCCCGGAACATACCGTCGAGGACAATCTCGTCATCGGCCAGAAGAAGGGCCCGAACGGCGAGGACGCATGGCCGATCCGGCGCATCTATGAGGTGTTTCCGCTGCTGGAGCCGCTGCGGCACCGCATTGCCGGGCGCCTGTCCGGCGGCGAGCAGCAGATGCTGGCGATCGCCCGCACCCTGATGGGCAATCCGGCGCTGCTTCTGCTGGACGAGCCGAGCGAGGGGCTGGCGCCGATCATCGTGCAGCGGATCGGCGAACTGCTGCGGCAGCTCCGCAACA
>JAEZEU010000564.1 GCA_023432885.1 Pseudomonadota bacterium
CACCGTGCAGCGGCGGCTGGTACGACAGCGCCGTGTCCCAGGGAAAGTGGATCCAGGTGTCCTGCGATACTTCGGTGATATACGTATCGACCAGCGGCCGTCCCTTCGGCTTGGCATAGACCGCCGCGAAATGCGCGTCCGGCATCATCGCGCGCACGAGGCGCCCGGTCTTGCCGGTATCGACGAGGTCATCGACGATCAGAAGCCCCTTGCCGGTGCCACCGCCGAGTCTCGCCACTTCCTCCGAAACGGCCTTGAGAACCTGCAGGTCGCCCTGCTTGTCGTGGACGTAGCTCGCCACGCACACGGTGTCGATGACGCGAAGGCCCAGTTCGCGCGCGACTATCGCCGCCGGCACCAGGCCGCCGCGGGTGATGGCGACGACGGCATGGAACGGGCCGACCTCGTTGAGCCGCCAGGTCAGCGCCCGGCAATCCCGGTGGAACTGGTCCCAGGACACCGGAAATGCCTTCTCGTTGCCGGCCATCGCACGTACCGCCGTCAAGCCGACTTGCGCGCCGCGTGCAGCGCCGAGAGCATCTCCTTCACCGCGTTCATTGCGGCGTTGAGCTTCTCCGGATCGCGCGAGCGCACCACGAGATTGGTGTTTGGCCGCTGCTCTTCGTCCATGAAGGGATAGCTGCCGATGATGGTGTCTGGATGACTGTTGGCGATCTCGCGCAGGGGGCCGCCGACGTCGCCTTCCCGCGCATTGGCCCGCACCGATTCCGACAGCATCCGCGCGCCCGACTTCAGCTTGGGCGCAACGATGTCCATCATGGCCTGCATGATCGAGGGCACGCCGGCCATCACGATCACATTGCCGAGCTTGAAGCCGGGCGCCAGGATGGTCGCGCTCTGAATCAGTTCGGCGCCGTCGGGGATGCGCGCCATGCGCAGCCGCGCCTCATTGAGGTCCTGTCCGCTCCAGCGCTCGCGAAACCGCGCCACTACTTCCGGGTGGTGGTCGATGCCGACACCAAACGCCTTGGCGACGGCATCGGCGGTAATGTCATCATGCGTCGGGCCGATACCGCCAGTCGTGAACACATAGCTGTAGCGGTTCCGCAACGCATCAAGCCCTGCGACGATTTCGGCTTCCTCGTCACCGACGATGCGGACCTCCTTCAGGTCGATGCCGATGTTGGTCAGATACTCGGCGATGAAGCCGATGTTCTTGTCCTTGGTCCGGCCGGACAGGATCTCGTCGCCAATCACCAATATCCCTGCCGTGACGATTTCGCTCATGTCTCTTCCTCACCTGCCCGCTCGTTGCCGAGGTCTGACATTGCCGGGGCAACGCCTTGAAGTCACGGGGTTTTGCCGCCGAAACGAGCAACCGGAAGCCGGTTTTTCAGGCATCCCCGTTTCCATCCTTAGCAAATGCTGCAAGCCAATGCATATCGCGATGGCCCGGGCCTTGCTACCATCGCATCAAGTCATGCACTCTGGTAAATGACTCGAGGGCGTCAGGGGTTTATGGCAGTTGCGTTCGACGAAATGAATGGGCCCGGCGGAGATGTCCGTCCGGCCTATCAGGAGCTGTCCCGCTGGCTGAAAGAGACGCCGCCGGACGCGCTGGAATATCGGCGACAGGAAGCGGAACTGCTGTTCCGCCGCATCGGCATCACCTTCGCCGTCTATGGTGACGCCGAGGCCACCGAACGGCTGATCCCCTTCGACGTGATCCCGCGCATCATATCGGCAAAAGAATGGACCATCCTCGAAAGAGGACTGAAACAGCGGGTTCGCGCATTGAACATGTTCCTGCGCGACATCTACCACGGCCGGGACGTGCTGCGCGCGGGCATTGTCCCCGACGATCTGATCTTCCAGAACCCGGTGTTCCGGCCGGAGATGAACGGGCAGGCCGTGCCGCACGACGTCTACGTCCACATCGCCGGCATCGACATCGTGCGCGTCGACGCGGAAAACTTCATCGTGCTGGAGGACAACGCCCGCACGCCCTCGGGCGTGTCCTACATGCTGGAAAACCGCGAAATCATGATGCGGCTGTTTCCCGACCTGTTCGCCCGCCACCGCATCGCGCCGGTGGAGCGCTATCCAAATGAGTTGCTCGCAACGCTTCGTTCGGTCGCGCCGAGCAGCGCCACCTCCGAGCCGACCGTGGCGTTGCTGACGCCCGGCGTCTACAACTCCGCCTATTACGAGCACTCCTTCCTCGCCGACAAGCTCGGCATCGAGTTGGTCGAAGGCCGCGACCTCATCGTCAAGAACGACGAGGTGTTCATGCGGACCACGGAGGGGCTGAAGCGGGTCGACGTCATCTATCGCCGCGTCGACGACGATTTCCTCGATCCCCTCACCTTCCGCCCCGACTCCGTGCTGGGCGTGCCCGGGCTGATGTCGGCCTATGCGGCCGGCAACATCACGCTTGCCAATGCCGTCGGCACCGGCATCGCCGACGACAAGGCGATCTATTCCTACATGCCTGACATCGTGAAGTTCTATCTCGGCGAGGAACCGATCCTGAAGAACGTGCAGACCTGGCGCTGCCGCGAGCCCAAGGACCTCTCCTACGTGCTCGATAATCTAAGCGACCTCGTCGTCAAGGAAGTCCATGGCTCCGGCGGCTATGGCATGCTGATCGGACCTGCCGCCACCAAGGCGACGATCGAGGCGTTTCGCGAGAAGCTTAAGCGCGAGCCGGAGGGGTTCATTGCCCAGCCGACGCTGGCGCTCTCGACTTGCCCGACCTGCACCGAAGCGGGCCTGGCGCAGCGGCATGTCGATCTCAGGCCGTTCGTGCTGACCGGCAAGGACCGCGTCACAATCGTACCCGGCGGCCTGACGCGGGTGGCGCTGAAGGAAGGTTCGCTGGTGGTCAATTCCAGTCAGGGCGGCGGCACCAAGGACACCTGGATTCTGGACGAGTAGAAATGCTGTCGCGCACCGCCGAGAACCTGTATTGGCTCGCCCGCTATGTCGAGCGCGCCGAATATATCGCGCGCACCATCGACGCGACATTGCGCGTCACTGCGCTCCCTGCCGCCTATATCGGCAAGACCAACGAGTGGGAATCGGCGCTGTTGACCGCAGGCGTCAGCGCGAGCTTCCACGAGACCCACGGGGAAGCGAACGAAGCCAACGTCGTGGAGTATCTGTCGTTCTCCACGGTCAACCCGTCTTCCATCAGGAACTGCATCGAGAACGCCCGCCTCAACTCCCGCTCGGTCCGCACCGCGCTGACCTCCGAGATGTGGGACACCATCAACGGCTCTTGGCTGGAGCTGCAGGAGGTCTGGAGCAAGGGCACGTCCTCGCGCGAGGAACTGGCAAAGTTCCTGCGCTTCGTTCAGGAGACGTCGCTGCGCTTCGACGGCTCCGCCTACCGCACCATGCTGCGCAACGACGCCTTCTGGTTCTCTCGCCTCGGCCTGCACCTGGAGCGCGCCGACAACACCGCGCGCATTCTCGACGTGAAATATCACGTGCTGTTGCCCGAGGAGGAGCATGTCGGCGGCCCGCTCGACTACTACCAGTGGACCTCGATCCTGCGCTCGGTCTCGGCGCTGACCGCCTATCACTGGGTCTATCGCGAGACGCTGAAGCCGTGGCTGATCGCGGATCTACTGATCCTCAACGACATGCTGCCGCGATCGCTCGCCAGCTGCTACGGCAACCTCGTACGCAATCTCGACCAGATCGGCGTCGCCTATGGCCGCCAGGGCCCCTCGCAGCGCCATGCCCGCGGCATCCGCAACCGCCTCGAGCACAGCAATATGGACGACATCTTCCAGCACGGCGTCCACGAATTCATCCAGGAATTCATCGCCGACAATTCGCGGCTTGGCGAGATCATCACCAGGCAGTATTTGATTTGATTGAGCCCCGTCATTCCGGGATGGCGCGCAAGCGCCAGACCCGGAATCTCGAGATTCCGGGTTGGATGCTTCGCATCGCTCCGGAATGACGGCGCGGAACTAGAGCCGGATCCCATGCGCCTGCGAATTGCCCATACCACCAGCTATCGCTATGAGCCGGCGGCCACCGGCGTCATCCAGATCCTGCGCATGACGCCCGGCAGCAATGACAGCCAGTATGTCGCGGAATGGCAGATCGACGTCTCCACCGACTCCCGCCTCGACGTGCACGAGGACGCCTTCGGCAATGTCACCCACGTCCTGACACACGGGCCGATCGAGGAACTCACGATCCACGTCGAGGGCCTGATCGAAACGCAGGACACCGGCGGCGTGCTGCGCGGCAGCGACGAGCGTTTTCCGGAAGGGCTGTTCCTGCGCTCGACCCGGCTGACCGCGGCCAATACCGCGATGGTGCAATTCGCCCGCGAGCTGCGCGCCGAAGCCGGCGACGACGTGCTCGGCTTCCTGCATTCGCTGCTGGTGCAGATCTACGAGCACATGACGTTCGACGAGAACCCGACCAACAGCGGCACCTCCGCCGCCGAAGCGTTCACGCTCAAGCGCGGCGTCTGCCAGGACTATGCACATATCTTCATCGCCTGCGCGCGCTCCGGCGGCGTGCCGGCGCGCTTCATCTCGGGGCATTTCCTCCGCTCCGACGGAGTCACCAATCAGGAGGCCGGCCACGCTTGGGCGGAAGCCTTCGTGCCAGACCTCGGCTGGGTCGGCTTCGATGCCGCCAACGGCATCTGCACCACAGACGCGCATGCCCGCATCGCCGTCGGTCTCGATTATCTCGGCGCCGCCCCGATCCGCGGGACCCGCTACGGCGGGGGCACAGAGACGCTGACTGTCGCAGTCAAGGTCGAGCAGGCCGGCCGCCCCGGCCAGTGGCAGAGCCAGCGGCAGGAGTGAGAGGCCACGGCGGGAAGAACTGGCGAAGCAAACATATTTCCGTCTCGCGCGTTTGAATTCACAAGCCCGTTTTCGACTGGTCGGCTTCAATGACGGTTTGGTGAACCGCTCTTTGCTGTTGAACGTTCGCGAAAGTCCGATGACTTACATGAGGGAGGCTGTGGCAACCAAGAGGTTCTGATGACGAAGCATCGAACGATCACTGGGTTCGTGGCCGTCGCTGTGCTGGCTGTTGCGGCAACCGCCGTCACCGTGCGGTCGCACTCGCCCTGGATCGACGGCATCAGGAACGTCCTGACCGCTCCGAACAAGGCCCAGGCCGCGGATTTTGATGAGCGCTGGTCCGCAATTTCGGGCATGGCTCAAACATCGCGCTAGCTTATTGACGCCGGCTATCCGCGTCGAGGCCGCTCACCGTCCCGCTAGCACGAGATCCAGCACTACGACAGCCGCGTCGTGACCGCCCACGACGTGATTTGAGTCGCGCTCACTTGTCTCGCCACACATTCTCGAACGGAGATTGTTGTACTGGCTGTTGTCGTGAGGCTTGAATTTCTTGACATCGGGTTGCCAGCAATTGGCGGCAGCGCTGTGCAGGACCACCGGCCGCGTGGCGTCTTCCAACATGCTCGATGTCCCAGACGATCTCCGACGCTTCTCTTTGTCGGCTGACGCGACTGCGCGGCCAGCAGTTTTGTCGACCTTGCAATAGGGCGTGTAGGAACAACCGAAGTTGCATCGGGGGTTGGACGGCGGGGTGAAATTCGTTACTAGTGGGCTCGCCGGACAAGAAGGCACTTTGAAGGCTCTCTGGGGACTGGGAATGACCTATTGTTGTGGAATTCTGGTGCGCGACGGCCTCGTCATGATCGCCGACACCCGCACCAATGCCGGCCTCGACAATGTGTCGACCTTCCGCAAGCTGCACGTCTTCTCCGATCCTGGCGAGCGCATCCTGGCGGTCGCCAGCGCCGGCAATCTTGCCATCAGCCAGTCTGTGCTGTCGACGCTGACCGAGGGCATCCAGAATCCCGACACCGGCGAGCTTGAAACCCTGATGAACGCGCCGACCATGTTCCAGGCGGCGCAGCGTATCGGCCGCGCCATCCGCCTGGTCCACTCCACCGAGGGCCCGGCGCTGCGCTCCGAGGACGTCTCTTTCGACGTCTCCTTCCTGTTCGGCGGCCAGATCAAGGGCTCGCGGATGCGCCTGTTCATGATCTACACCGCCGGCAATTTCATCGAATGCACCACCGACACCCCGTACCTGCAGATCGGCGAGCACAAATACGGCAAGCCCGTGCTCGACCGCGCCATGCATTATGACGTCGAGCTCTATGAGGCGCTGAAGACCGGCCTGATCTCAATGGACTCCACCATGCGTTCCAATCTCGGTGTCGGCCTGCCGATCGACGTTCTAGTGGTGCGTACCGACGCTTGCGAGGCCGACCTCAATCACCGCATTGAGGCAGGCGAGCCATATTTTCACGATCTACGTTCGCGCTGGTCGGCGGCCCTGCGCGCGGCGCATCAGAACATCCCGCGACCGCCCTACAAGACCGAAGCAGAAGCAAAAAAGTAAAGGACAGAGGAAATGGCCGAGACAAAACAGAAGATCGCCCTTGTGACGGGTGCCGGCACCGGTGTCGGCCGCGCCGCGTCGCTCGCGCTGATGAATGCGGGCTATACCGTCGTACTGGCCGGCCGGCGCATGGAGATGCTGGAAGAGACCAAGAAGCTCGGCGACAATGTCGGAAAGAGCCTGTGCGTCTCCGCTGACATGACCAGCCCGGCCTCGATCGCGGCGTTGTTCGCCAAGGTGATGGAAAATTACGGCCGGCTGGATGTGCTCTTCAACAATGCCGGCATGGGCGCCCCGCCCGTCAACTTCGAGGATCTTCCGCTCGAGCAGTGGCAGGCGGTAGTGAACACCAACCTCACCGGTCCCTTCCTGTGCACGCAGCACGCCTTCCGCATCATGAAGGACCAGAACCCGCGCGGCGGCCGCATCATCAACAACGGCTCGATCTCGGCGCACGCGCCGCGGCCGTATTCGGCGGCCTACACCTCGACCAAGCACGCCATCACGGGCCTGACCAAGTCCAGCAATCTCGACGGCCGCAAATATGACATCGCCGTCGGCCAGGTCGACATCGGCAATGCTGCCACGCCCATGACCGACCGCATGGTCAACGGCCCCGGCGTGATGCAGCCCGACGGCACGATGAAGCACGAGCCGCGCATGGATGCGAAGGCGGTCGGCGATGCCGTGGCCTACATGGCCGGCTTGCCGCTCGATGCCAACGTGCTGTTCATGACAGTAATGGCGACGAAGATGCCGTTCGTGGGTCGGGGCTGATCTTCTCCTTCTCCCGCTCGCGGGGGAAAACGTCGAGATGAGGGGGAAGTCGCCGCGGGAGGTGCTGATCGCTTCGCGATCGACCTTTCCTCGCAAGCGGGGCTAGGTAAATAGCGTCTCCTACTCCAGCCGCTCCACCTCCTACTCCAGCCGCTCCACCTTGCGCAGCGAGGGGAACAGCTTCATCCACAAAAGCGCAATCGCAATGGTGCCGACGCCGCCGAGCACGGCGGCGGGCACGGCGCCGAACAGCGCCGCAGTGACGCCGCTCTCGAACTGGCCG
>JAEZEU010000565.1 GCA_023432885.1 Pseudomonadota bacterium
CGTGCGCTGATCACCGATCGCTGGCCTTATTCGCGGGGGGGGGGGACTGGGGTGCCGCCGCACAACTCGACCGACCAGCCGAGCGCGTTCTGGCCGTGGTCGCGGGCACCCTTGCCCATCGAGACCACGCGCACCTCATCGCCATATTTCTCGCCGAACAACGCGCGGGCGCCGGCCTCGCGGGCGTCATCGACCGCCATGATGCGGGTGGCGACCTCGTCATTCTCGAGCACGACGTCGTTGGCGATGTCCTCGACGCGGGCGAGTTCTTCCGGCGTGATCGGTTTCGGATGCACGAAGTCGAAGCGCAGCCGGTCCGGTGCCACCAGAGAGCCGCGCTGCGCGATGTGATCGCCCAGCACCTGGCGCAGCGCCTCGTGCAACAGATGGGTCGCCGAGTGATGCGCGCGGATGGACGAGCGGCGCGAATGATCGACTTCAAGCTGCAAGGCCGTGCCGACCTTCAGCGTGCCCTGCTCCAGCGTGCCGGTGTGGACGAAGAGATCGCCCGCCTTCTTCTGCGTGTCCGACACGCGGAACTTGATGCCGCCTTCACCGGTCAGCACGCCGGTATCGCCGACCTGGCCGCCCGACTCCGCGTAAAACGGCGTCTGGTTCAGCACGATCGAACCGGTCTCTCCGGACTTGAGACTGTCGGTTTCCTTGCCGCCCCTCACCAGCGCCGAGACGATGCCCTCGGCGCTTTCGGTCTCGTAGCCGAGGAATTCGGTGGCGCCGAGCTTTTCGCGCAGCGGGAACCAGACCGCTTCATCGGCGGCTTCACCCGAGCCCGCCCAGGAGGCGCGCGCTTTCTCGCGCTGACGATCCATCGCGTCGGTGAACGCAGCCTGATCGACGCTGATGCCGCGCGACTTCAGCGCGTCCTGCGTAAGGTCCAGCGGGAATCCGTAGGTATCGTACAGCGTGAAGGCAGTGTCGCCGTCGAACATGTCTCCCTTCTTCAGGCCGGCGCTCTTCTCGTCGAGGATCGCAAGGCCCCGCGCCAGCGTCTTGCGGAAGCGGGTCTCTTCCAGCCGCAGCGTTTCCTCGATCAGCTTCTCCGCGCGCACGAGGTCCGGATAGGCCTGGCCCATCTCGCGCACCAGCGCCCAGACCAGACGATGCATCAAGGGCTCGTGTGCACCAAGCAGCTGCGCATGGCGCATGGCGCGGCGCATGATCCGGCGCAACACATAGCCGCGGCCCTCGTTCGACGGCAGCACGCCGTCCGCGATCAAAAAGGCGGAGGAGCGCAGATGGTCCGCGATGACGCGGAACGACGCTACGGTCTGCTCCTTGGGTCCCGTCCCCAGCGCCGAGGCGGTCGCATCGATCAGGTTGCGGAAGAGATCGGTCTCGAACACGCTGTCGACGCCCTGGAGGATGCAGGCCATGCGCTCCAGCCCCATGCCCGTGTCGATCGACGGGCGGGGCAGCGGCACGCGCTCGTCCTTCGTCACCTGTTCGAACTGCATGAAGACCAGATTCCAGAATTCGAGGAAGCGGTCGCCATCCTCCTCCGGGCTGCCGGGCGGGCCCCCCCAGATGTGCTCGCCGCGGTCGATGAAGATTTCCGAACAGGGCCCGCAGGGTCCGGTATCGCCCATGGCCCAGAAATTGTCCGAAGTCGCAATCCGGATGATGCGATCCTCCGGCAAGCCCGCGATCTTCTTCCAGTGGCCCGCTGCCTCATCATCATCGTGGTAGATGGTGACGAGCAGCTTGTCCTTCTTCAGCCCGAAGTCCTTCGTGATCAGGTTCCAGGCAAGCTCGATCGCACGCTCCTTGAAGTAATCGCCGAACGAAAAGTTGCCGAGCATCTCGAAGAAGGTGAGGTGCCGCGCGGTGTAGCCGACATTGTCGAGGTCGTTGTGCTTGCCGCCGGCGCGCACGCATTTCTGCGAGGTGGTGGCGCGCTGATAGGCCCGCTTCTCGACGCCGGTGAAGACGTTCTTGAACTGCACCATGCCCGCATTGGTGAACATCAGGGTCGGATCGTTGCGCGGCACGAGCGGGGACGAGGCCACGATCTCATGACCGTTGGCCTTGAAGTAATTCAGAAAAGTCGACCTGATCTCGTTGACGCCGCTCATGTTCATCCAATCGGGGGCTGGGGTCCGGTCCGGCCAAAACGCCTTCATTTACCGGGCAAACGCTTTTAGACAAGGCCTGTGCCGGTGTCCAGAAACTGTGCAGCCAGATCAGGGGGTTGCCGCAATACACAAACCCCGTTGATTACCTCTTCTGCCGCGTTGACAGGCTTGGCGGAGCCGTGTTTCCTCCCCACCTGTTCGAATACAGTCACGTCGGGAGAGATCGGCTTTGATGCCGGCGCCGAAGGAGCAACCGCCCCGGAAACTCTCAGGCAAACGGACCGCGTGATCTGACGACATCTGGAAAGAGGCGCTGAGGGCCGCAAGGTCGGGAGCGTCCGCCGACGGGATAATACTCTCAGGCACAGCGACAGATGGGGCTTTCTGTAGGTTTTCGGGACTTCTCCCGGGAACCGCGAGGGCCCTGTGATGCTTGCGCGCGAGACCGAGACCACCCTGAAACAGACGCCATTGCACGCGCTGCACCTTGCGCGCGGAGCCAAGATGGTGCCGTTCGCCGGCTATGAGATGCCGGTGCAATATGCCGCCGGCGTTCTGAAGGAACATCTACATACCCGTTCGGCTGCGGGCCTGTTCGATGTCTCCCATATGGGTCAGATCGCGCTCCGCCCCAAATCCGGCCGGGTCGAGGACGCGGCCCTCGCGCTGGAGCGGCTGGTGCCGCAGGATATCGTGGCGGTTGCACCCGGGCGACAGCGCTACGCGCAGTTCACCAATGAGAACGGCGGCCTGCTCGACGACCTGATGGTCGCGAATTTCGGCGACCATCTGTTCCTGGTGGTGAACGCCGCCTGCAAGCAGGCGGACGAAGCCCATCTGCGTGCGTATCTCTCGGATAGCTGCCTCATCGATGTACTCGCCGACCGCGCGCTGATTGCGCTGCAGGGCCCCAAGGCCGAAAGTGCGCTCGCCAAGCTCGGCGTGGACGCATCGGCCATGAAGTTCATGGACGCGGGTCGCCGCCGCATCGGCGCATTCGACTGCTTCGTGTCGCGTTCCGGCTATACCGGCGAAGACGGCTTTGAGATTTCGGTGCCGGCGGCCGAGGCCCAAGCGCTCGTAACGCAGCTCCTGGAAAATCCCGACGTGCTGCCGATCGGCCTTGGCGCGCGCGACAGCCTGCGGCTCGAAGCCGGGCTTTGTCTCTATGGCCACGACATCGACACCACGACCACGCCGGTCGAAGCAGCGCTCGAATGGTCGGTGCAGAAGAGCCGCCGCAGCGGCGGCGCACGAGCCGGCGGTTTTCCCGGTGCGGCAAAGATTCTCGCGCAATTTGACAACGGCGCCTCGCGCCGCCGCGTCGGCCTGAAGCCGGAGGGGCGCGCCCCCGTGCGGGAAGGCGCGCTGCTGTTCGCAGATGGCTCCTCCGGCGAGCCGATCGGCAAGGTCACCTCCGGCGGCTTCGGGCCGAGCCTCAATGCACCGGTCGCGATGGGCTATGTGCCCTCCCCGCTTGCCGCGGTCGGCAACACCGTATTCGCCGAAGTACGCGGGCAGCGGCTGCCGCTGAAAGTTTCGGCTACGCCCTTCGTCCCCAATACCTACAAACGCTGAGGAAATTTCATGACGACGCTGTACACGTCCGACCACGAATGGCTCCGCATCGAGGGCGACATCGCCACCATCGGCATCACCGATTACGCCCAGTCGCAGCTCGGCGACGTCGTCTTTATCGAATTGCCGAAGGTCGGTCGTAGTTTCGCGAAGGCGGAGGCCGCCGCCGTCGTCGAATCCGTCAAGGCGGCCTCCGATGTCTATGCGCCGATCTCGGGCGAAGTGATCGAGGTCAATGAGGCGCTCGCTGCTGAGCCCGCTCTGGTCAATTCCGACGCGGCTGGCAAGGCGTGGTTCTTCAAGATCAGGATCGCCGACAAGAGCGAACTCGGCGGACTGATGGACGAGGCCGCCTACGCCAAGCACACGGCCTGAGCGATGAACCTGGCCCGGCATCTTTCCCCGTCATACCCGGCCTTGCGTCCGGGCATCCGCGTCTTCCATTTGCGCGCCAAGACATGGATGGCCGGGACATCTGCGCGAAGACGCGCTTTTCGCTTTTGCCCGGCCCTGACAAATGGCTAGTTTCGAAGGAGCACCTCCATGAACGCGCCGCTCAAACACGCCAACGAAGCCGCCGCCACCTTCGTGCGCCGCCACATCGGCCCCTCCCCGCGCGATATCGACGCGATGCTCGAGACCGTGGGCGCAAGGACCATCGGCACCCTCATGGATGAGACGCTGCCGTCGTCGATCCGGCAGAAGGCGCCGCTCGATCTCGGCCGCGCGCTCAGCGAGACCGAGGCGCTCGCGCATATGAACGAGCTCGCGAGCCAGAACCAGGTGTTCACCTCCCTGATCGGTCAAGGCTATTACGGCACGATCCTGCCCGCGGTGATCCAGCGCAACATCCTGGAGAATCCGGCCTGGTACACGGCCTATACGCCCTATCAGCCCGAGATCAGCCAAGGCCGGCTGGAAGCACTGTTCAACTTCCAGACCATGATCTGCGACCTCACCGGGCTCGACGTCGCCAACGCTTCGCTGCTGGATGAAGCCACTGCCGCGGCGGAAGCGATGGCGCTGGCCGAGCGCGCCGCGCAAGCCAAGACAAAATCGTTCTTTGTCGACGCCGAGGTGCATCCGCAGACGCTTGCGGTGCTGCGCACGCGCGCCGAGCCGCTGGGATGGAATCTGATCGTCGGCGATCCAGCAACGGATCTGGAAAGGACCGAGGTGTTCGGCGGCCTGCTGCAATATCCGGGCACCTCGGGCGTGGTGCGCGATCTGCGCGGCGACATCGCGAAGCTGCACGCCAAGGGCGCACTCGCCGTCGTTGCCGCTGACCCGCTGGCGCTGACGCTGCTAGCCCCACCTGGCGAGCTCGGCGCCGATATCGCCGTCGGCTCTGCGCAGCGTTTTGGCGTGCCGATGGGCTATGGCGGGCCGCATGCGGCCTATATGGCGGTGCGCGATGCGCTCAAGCGCTCGCTGCCCGGCCGCATCGTCGGCCTCTCCGTGGACTCGCGAGGTGCCCCCGCCTATCGGCTGGCGCTGCAGACCCGCGAGCAGCACATCCGCCGTGAAAAGGCGACCTCCAACATTTGCACCGCGCAGGTGCTGCTCGCCGTGATCGCCTCGATGTATGCCGTCTATCACGGTCCCGAAGGGCTGCGGCATATCGCCCGCAACGTGCACCGCCGCGCCGCGGTGCTGGCGGCAGGCCTGCGCCAACTCGGCTTTCCGCCGAAGAGCGAGGTATTCTTCGACACGCTCACGGTCGATGCCGGCGGCCGGCAGAACGAGATCGTCGCCCGCGCGCGCGCCGAGAACATCAATCTGCGCACCGGCGACGGCACGCTCGGCATTGCCGTGGACGAAACCACGACGCCCGAAATCATCGAGGCGGTCTGGCGCGCCTTCGGGGGCAAGCTGGTTTATGCCGAGATCAAGGGTGTAAGCGATGCGCTTCCGGAGGAACTGAGGCGCACCACCGCTTTCCTGACTCATCCGGTCTTCCACGCGCATCGCTCCGAGACGGAACTGCTGCGCTACATGCGCAAGCTCAGCGACCGCGACCTTGCGCTCGATCGCGCCATGATCCCGCTCGGCTCCTGC
>JAEZEU010000042.1 GCA_023432885.1 Pseudomonadota bacterium
GCTGCAGCAGCCAATGACAACGACAAGGTCATGGATTTATGCGGCGTGCTCATCGCGAACGAGAAGACCGCGAAGGAAGATCGCATCAAGGCGCTTGTCGCCCGCGCCGGCCAGTTCGAACGCCAGCGGAAATACGGCGAGGCGATCGATGATTACGACGCCGTGTTGCGGCTCGATCCCTCGCTCGCGGATGTGTTCAATGCCCGGGGCGAGGTCTGGCGCAAGAAGGGCAACAACCCCAAAGCGATTTCGGATTTCGCCGCGGCGCTGAAGCTCAACCCTGACCACCCCGCGGCGAAGGCCAACCATCGATCGCTGGCG
Organism: Pseudomonadota bacterium; assembly: GCA_023432885.1. Taxonomy (GTDB): domain Bacteria; phylum Pseudomonadota; class Alphaproteobacteria; order Rhizobiales; family Xanthobacteraceae; genus Bradyrhizobium. The sequence goes on from JAEZEU010000042.1 coordinate 322, forward strand.
CTGGAGCTGGAGCGCCTCGGCGCGCGGATAGCGGTTGCCGGCAAGCCGAGCTTCAATTGCGCCACCGCGCGCCGTCCGGTCGAAAAGGCGATCTGCGCCAGCCCTGACCTCGCGGATCTCGATCGTGAGGTTCATGGTTCCTACGTTCGGGTGGTCCGGCAAGCGCGCGAACCTCGCGAGGTCCGCATCTTGAAGCGCGAGCAGGATGAATTCGTTGCCCGCCGGAACGCCCAGTTCGGCAAGCCCGGCTACGATCTGCAGAAAGCCATGCGGGAGCGGCTGCAGCAGATCAACGGCGTCGACGGGTATTAGGACGCCGCGGGCGCCTGATGTCGCAGGCGTTTTCGGCTTGAAACGCCTGCCTGTCCCGTGACAATGAGGCCCAAGAAAAACGTCTGAATTGATCCCGATCATGGCCGGATGCGCCGCGGCCGTTCAGCTGTCCGGGACATCAGAGGGAGCGAGCCCATGAACATTCACGAGAAAAGCCGATACCATGAGATCCACGCGCGCTCGCTCGCCGATCCCGAAGGGTTTTGGGCGGAAGCGGCGCGGGAGATCGACTGGATCGAGCCGGCGAAGAAGATATTCGATCCGGCCATCGGGGCCTATGGCCGCTGGTTTGCGGGGGCCGTGGTCAACACGTGTCACAACGCGCTCGACCGCCATGTCGCCGGCGGCCGCGCCGACCAGGTCGCGCTGATCCACGATTCCCCGCTCACCAACTCGATCACCAAATTCACGTATTCCGAGCTGCTTGCCGAGGTGAAGACGCTCGCCGCGATCATGCAGGATTTCGGCGTGGCCAAGGGCGACCGCGTCATCCTCTATATGCCGATGGTACCGGAAGCGGTTGTCGCCATGCTCGCCTGCGCCCGCATCGGCGCGGTGCACAGCGTCGTGTTCGGCGGCTTTGCGGCCAAGGAACTCGCCACCCGCATCGACGACGCCAAGCCGAAACTGATCTTCTCGGCGAGCTGCGGCATCGAACCGGGCCGCGTCGTGCAATACAAGCCGCTGCTTGACGAGGCGATTCAGCTCGCGAGCAGCAAGCCGTCCGCCTGCATCATCCTGCAGCGCCCGCAGCAGGCCTGCGCTCTCGTTGCCGGCCGCGACCATGACTGGGCGGCGTTGCGCAAGAATGCGATCGCCGCGAAGAAATCCGCCGATTGCGTGCCGGTGCTCGCCACCGATCCGCTGTATATCCTCTATACTTCAGGCACGACCGGCGTCCCCAAGGGCGTAGTGCGAGACAATGGCGGACATCTCGTCGCGCTGAAATGGTCGATGTTCAATCTGTATGGCGTTAAACCCGGCGAGATCTGGTGGTGCGGCTCCGACATCGGCTGGGTGGTCGGCCACAGCTACATCGTCTACGGCCCGTTGATCCACGGGGCGACCACGATCATGTATGAGGGCAAGCCTGTGGGCACGCCCGATGCCGGTGCGTTCTGGCGCGTCATCTCCGAGCACAAGACGGTCGCATTTTTCACCGCGCCGACAGCTTTCCGCGCCATCAAGAAGGAAGACCCGGAAGGCAAGTTCATCCGGCAATACGACCTGTCGAAATTCCGCACGCTGTTCCTGGCCGGCGAGCGCGCCGACCCGCCGACAGTGGAATGGGCGGAAGCGCAATTGAAGGTGCCGGTGATCGATCACTGGTGGCAAACCGAAACGGGCTGGTGCATCGCCGGCAATCCGGTTGGTCTTGGCATGCTGCCGGTCAAGCACGGCTCGCCGACGGTGCCCATGCCCGGCTACCAGGTCGACGTGGTGGACGAAGCGGCAAAGCCGGTGCCCGCAGGAACCATGGGCTCGATCGTGATAAAGCTGCCGATGCCGCCGGCCTGTCTGCCGACGCTGTGGCAGCAGGATGAGCGCTTCAAGGAGGCCTACCTCACCGAATTCCCCGGCTACTACAAGACGTCGGATGCCGGCTATAAGGACGAGGACGGCTATGTCTGGGTGATGGGCCGCACCGACGACATCATCAATGTCGCCGGCCACAGGCTGTCCACCGGCGGCATGGAGGAGATCCTCGCCTCTCATCCGGATGTCGCCGAATGCGCCGTGCTCGGCATCAAGGATGCGATCAAGGGTGAGGTGCCCTGCGGCTTCCTGGTGCTGAAGGCGGGCGTGGCGCGCAAGCCTGCGGACATCGAGAAGGAGATCGTGGCGCTGGTGCGCGAGAAGCTCGGCCCGGTCGCCGCCTTCAAGCTCGCCATCACCGTCGGGCGGCTGCCCAAGACCCGCTCGGGAAAGATCCTGCGCGGCACCATCAAGAAGATCGCCGACGGCGAAAGCTGGACCATGCCGGCGACGATCGAAGACCCCAAGGTGCTCGACGAAATCGGCGAGGCGCTGAAGGGCCGGGCGTGAGCGTATTGGCGTCATTCCGGGATGGTCCGAAGGACCAGACCCGGAATCTCGAAATTCCGGGTTCGATGCATCGCCACGGTGTTTGCCGCCTTGATTTCGATGGATTGCCGGCTCAATCCGGCAATGCCCCAATAAAGAGACGGACCAAGAGAATGCGCTTTCCCCTTGCACTCCTGCTCATCGCCCCGCTTCTCGCCGGATGCCTCGAACGCGGCCAGCCGGTCATGGTCGACAGTTCGGCCGATGATGATGCCTTCTGCCGTGCCGACAACGTTGCCCCTGGCTCGAACGAATATGTCAACTGCCGCAAGAACCGCGACGTCCAGCGCGGCAATGCCAATGCGCGCGCCGATCGCGCCCAGCGAAACATGGCCGAGCAGATGCTGAACAATCCGGTGCGACCGTAATCTTTTGGAGGCCAATCATGAACGAAGACAGCTTCAACAACAGCCTGCGTGCCTTCCTCAAGAAGGTCGGCGTCACCTCGCAGCGCGAGATCGAAAAGGCCGTGCGCGATGCGCTCGCGGCGGGCAAGCTCAAGGGCAACGAGAAGCTGCCCGCCAAGATGGTGCTCACCATCGGCGGCGTCAGCCTCACGCACGAGATCGCGGGCGACATTGATTTGGGGTAGCCACAGCTGTCGTCGCCTGCGGAGGCGGGCGATCCAGTATCCCAGAGACGCCAGCGATTGATCCGAGAAGCCGCAGCGTGCTGGATACCCCGCATCCGCGGGGTATGACAACGGAGTGAGCGGTGCTGTCAGGCCCACAAAACAAAAACGCGGCAGGCCGCCCCGCCGCGTTCAAAACCAGCCGTGAGGAGCCTTACTCCTCCTCCGCCTTCTTGCCGCCGATCGTCTTAAGCTTGGCGAATACGGCATCGACATTGAGATCGTCGCTGCTCTTCTCGGCATGCTCCACCTCCTCTTCCTTACGGGTGGTCTCGGAGGCCGGCAGCAGCGTGGCGCCGCCGTAGTTCGCCGGCACCGGCTTCTCCTTGGCGGCGCGCTGCACCTCGAAATCCAGTTCGATCTGCGAGCACAGGCCGAGCGTCACCGGGTCCATCGGCGTCAGCGTGGAAGCATTCCAGTGGGTGCGGTCTCGCACGCTGGCGATCGTGGTCTTGGTGGTGCCCACCAGGCGCATGATCTGTGCGTCTTTCAACTCGGGATGGTTGCGCACCAGCCAGAGGATCGCACTCGGTCGCTCATGGCGGCGCGACACGGGCGTGTAGCGCGGGCCCTTGCGCTTAGCGGCAGGCGGCAGCACCACCTTGCTCTGCTCGAGCCTGAGGCGGTAGTCGGGGTTGTTCTCGCCCTTTTCGATCTCCTCGCGGGTCAGCTGCCCGTTGGAAATGGGATCCATGCCCTTAATGCCCTGGGCGGCGTCGCCGTCGGCAATGGCGCGGATCTCCAGGGGATGCATCTTGGTGAAATCGGCGACCTGGTCGAAGGTCAGCGCGGTATTATCAAGCAGCCAGACGGCCGTCGCCTTCGGCATCAGCGGCGCGTTGCTCATGGCAAATCTCCTTTGCGCCTCGCCCACCTCTTCTGGAGGCGAAGCCGTGGGTCATCAGCGATGACGGGAATTAAGGACCTATATAAGCCCTGAGGGGTAAAAGGCGCAATGGCCAAGGAAAGTGCCTTGACATGGCTGCCAACCGGTCCCAAGTCGTTACCCGAACAGGCCGTTCCCCGCCCGCCGGCAGGGGGTGATTCGGTCCCGGGAATTGCCCCCTATGTCAGCCAAACCAGACCTCAGGATCGTGCTTTGTTCCCCCCGCGGCTTCTGTGCCGGGGTGGTCAGGGCCATCGACACCGTGGAACGGGCGCTCGCCATCTATGGCGCCCCGGTCTATGTGCGCCACGAGATCGTCCATAACAAATACGTCGTCGACAGCCTGAAGATCAAGGGCGCCATCTTCGTCGAGGAACTCGAGGAGATTCCGGACAATACCAACGCGCCGGTGGTGTTCTCGGCGCACGGCGTTCCCAAATCGGTTCCGGCCGAAGCCAAGCAGCGCAATTTCTTCTCGCTGGATGCGACCTGTCCGCTGGTGACCAAGGTGCATCGCGAGGCCGCCATCCATTTCAAGCGCGGCCGCGAAATCCTCCTGATCGGCCACTCGCATCATCCCGAGGTGGTGGGCACACTCGGTCAGCTGCCGGCTGGCGCGATCAGCCTGATCGAGACCGCCGAGGACGCCAAGACCATTACGCCGAAGGATCCGAACAATCTCGCCTTCGTGACGCAGACCACGCTGTCGATCGACGACACCAAGGAGATCGTGGAAATCCTGAAAAGGCGTTTCCCGAACATCTCCGGCCCGCACAAGGAAGACATCTGCTATGCCACCACCAACCGCCAGCTTGCGGTGAAGAAGGTGGCGCCCGTCGTCGATGCGCTGATCGTTGTCGGCGCGCCGAACTCGTCCAATTCGCAGCGGCTGCGTGAAGTCGCCGAGCGCGAGGGCTGTCCGATTTCGGTGCTGGCGCAGCGCGCCGGCGACATCGACTGGAAGCGTTTTGAAGGCATCAGGAGCCTTGGCATCACCGCGGGCGCCTCGGCGCCGGAAGTGATCGTCGAGGAGATCATGGGTGCGTTTGCCGAGCGCTACCAGCTGCATGTGGAGACGGTCTCGGCCGCGGAGGAGAACGAATTCTTCCCGCTTCCGCGGTCGGTGCG
>JAEZEU010000067.1 GCA_023432885.1 Pseudomonadota bacterium
CCCGCCTTTTGAGCCTGCGCCGCGGCGGTGAGGTCGACACCACCGAGCTCGAGGCGCTGAGATGCCGGGTTCGCCCGCGCCGCAGCATAGTCGATCGCAACGAGGCGGGCTCCCCGCGCCAGTGCGACGTCTACGACGACCCTGCCAAGCGCGCCCGAAGCGCCGGTCACGACAATGACTTTTTCCTGCAGCATGGCGTCTCCGGCCAAAGTGTGAGGAGGCCGCTCACTATGGCCGCTGAAACTTGATTTGCAATGCCGCAAATTTCGCGGCGAAATCGCGCTCTACTTAAAGCGGTATTTCAGAAAGAGGTATTACCAGATGTCCGGAGCCGGCGATGTCGATATTCCTGCCCAGTTCATCACCCTCAAATACCCCTTGCCGAATTTTGCTGCGGCCTTGATTGCCAAGGACCCTCCAAGAATCGTTGCCGTGGGTTCATCGTCGACGGCGGGCCGCGAAGACGTGGTGCCTTATCCGGCGCGCCTCGAAATGTATCTGCGGCGGAAATTGAATAATCCGCGCATCGATGTGATCAATCGTGGCCGTGGCGGCGAGGAAGCAAACGAGGAACTGCTGCGCTTCGATGCCGATATCTTTGCCGATATGCCCTCGCTGGTGATTTGGCAGGTCGGAACGAACGCGGTCTTTCACGACTACAATCTGGACGGTGTCGCTGCAAAGATTGCGGAGGGTCTCGCGCGCCTGCGGCAGTATCCGGTCGACGTCGTGATGATGGATCCGCAATACGTCACCGCAATGCTGCTCGACGACAAGGCGGATGCGTCGGAGCGGATTGTATCGGTAATCGCCGGCGCCGCGCAGAAAGCGCAGGTCAGCGTGTTCAGGCGCTGGGCCCTGATGCGGCACTGGCACGTTCACAACGACGTTCCGCTGGAGCGGATGATCGATCCGACCGATGACGCCAGGCTGCACCAGAGCGACTGGAGCACACAGCGCATTTCGGCCGCGATGTGCGAGGCGATCAGCATGGCGCCGGCGGCTGCGAGCTGAGACCTGCATCCCGGCGGATTTCGCTAAAATTGTTGCGATCCCTGTAAGCGGACAGCAGAACGAGCGCTGTATGGTCGCTCCCGGACAAGCAGGGACTGACCATGATGAGAGTATTGCCGGACCACGGCCTGCCGCTGGTTCAGCTCAAGGAGCAGCGGCGCGATCTGGTCGTTGCGCTGCAGAACCGCAATGGTCCGGTCAGCGGTTGGGAGCTGATGCAGATCGCGACCGTCCAGCAGGCTATTCAGGCTTTCGAGGACGTTATTTCCGACCTCGATGCCGAAATGGAAGCTGCCGCCTGACGCAAATGGCGGTGTGCCCTCAGTCCTCCAGATAGAGTTCGCGCAGGTGAGCGCGCTCGCCAGGGCCGACGCCAAGGCCGTCGCGCAAATAGTGATCGAGACCGCCATAGCCGGCATTGATCGTCTCGAATGCCGCCGCCAGGAACGAGGCCTGCACCGTCCCCAGCACCTGCCGGACTTCGGCGGACAGGTCGCTGCTGACAGACGCATCGCGCCGATAGAATTGGTTGGTCAGCAGATAGTCTTCCGCGATCACGTCGTCGGAAACGCCGAGCGTGTGCAGGATCAGTGCGCAGGCAAAGCCGGTGCGGTCCTTGCCTGCCGTGCAGTGGATCACCAGCGGCGCGCGGTCTTCCAACAGGTGAGCAAACAGCGAACGGAAGCGAGGCGTGTTGTGCTCGACATAGCCGCGGTAGGAATCCCGCATCACCTGCAGCGCATCCTCCGCCGTCGCCGGCCTGCCGGATGCGTGGATGGCGCGCAATGCCGCCACCACCGTCGGCTCGACCGGCAGCGAATGTGTTTCGATCGCATCGACGCCGCAAAGCGCTTCGCCGCGCTCGTCCTTGCCGCGGAAATCGAACGCGCTGCGCACGCCGAGCTGGCGCAGTATTGCGATGTCGTCGGGCGTCAGGCCACCAAGATGGTTGGAGCGGAACAGCTTGCGCCACCGCACGGTGCGCCCGTCCTGGCCCGCATAACCGCCGAGATCGCGGAAGTTGCTGGCGCCGGCGAGGTTGAGATGGCGGGCAAGAGATTCTGGCATCGGCAAAAGTTTATGGGCTGCGCTGGGCGGCGATTGTACCGGCGACGGCGAACCGGTCTATACTGACGGCTTCAGGGGGAAAACATGAAATCCGGCAACACCACCATCGTCGCACTCATGGCTGCTGCAATTGTCCTTGCACCGGCGGCATCAGCGCAAACAACGACCTTCCAGACTTATCGTTGCGGCGACGGCACTGAATTCGTCGTCGGATTTTTCCAGTACGACAAGCGCGCCCATATGCAGGTGGATGGCAAGGCGGTGACGCTGCAAAAGCGGGTAGCCGTGACGGGCTCGCGGTTTTCCGGCGGCGGCGTGACGCTGCGGGTCACGAAATCGGTGACGACGCTCAAGGTGGGCAAGCGCCCGGCGACGGCTTGCCAGATGGCATGAAAAAGGGCCGAAACCTCATTGTTTCGACCCTTTATTATCTCGCGTTTGGCGCCTGAATTCTTCCAGGCGATGAGCGGAATGTGCTGTCGCCATCAATGGTCACGTACCTGCTTGGCTTCCTCGATCGCGGCCTGATGGTACCAGCTCTCGCTGCAGAGGGCTTCGTTGATCCGCGGGGAGGTGGTGAGATCGTCCTTGGCCTCGCCATAGCGGCGTCCGCCGAGCGCCGCCCGGCCGCCGGTGGGGAACTGGTAGATCTTTGCCGATTCCTGACTTGAACCTGGATTCAACATTTTGGTCTCTCCTTTCACCGAGACGCTGGTTGGTTGATGGTGCGCCCGACTCATTCCTGAGTGGTTACCGATTTCGATATCGTTCTTGCCCTCCGCCAACGCAACCTGATGAAGAAGAAGTCACTTCTGACTAAATCATGGGCATTCAGTCGCCTGCTTCCTGGGAGGCAGAACTCTATGGGCCAACGCACAGGTCATGCCCCTGGTTTCCGACGGAGGCGATCTGGGGAGATGGCGCTCTTCACGACTGCCACCGCTTTGGGCGGAAATGGCGCTTTGGCCGCCTCGTGCCGCCGAAAGCGGCGGCTTTTGCAGGTTATCGGCGCGATCTGGGCTGCAAATTTGCATGGCCACCGCGCGCCTTTGTCGCAGAAAAAATTTTCGGATGCGGCCCGAAAGCCCTGTGGACAGAACCTACCGCAGTGCAGTGGCTGGCATTTTTATTGCTTGGAGAGGTCCGGCCGATGGTGGCCGGGTACACCAATCGCATCAACAGGAAGGCTCAATGACCAAGTACAAGCTCGAGTATATCTGGCTCG
>JAEZEU010000093.1 GCA_023432885.1 Pseudomonadota bacterium
TCGACCACCGCCGCATCCTTGCGACCGCGATCGCCCGGTTGCGCGCGAAACTGAAATACCGCCCGGTGGTGTTTGAACTTCTGCCGAGCGAATTCACACTCACTGAATTGCAGCGCACGGTTGAGGCGATCTCCGGCCGGCATCTGCACAAGCAGAATTTCCGCCGGCTGGTGGAGAACGGGGCTTTGGTCGAACCGACGGGAGTGATGTCGACACAGACAGGTGGCCGGCCGGCCGCCTTGTTCCGCTTCCGCCGCGAGGTGCTACAGGAACGCCCCGCGCCGGGTCTTGGCGTGCGCGCACGGCGCTAGAACTTTTCGACGGAGCGCCCGCGGTGCCGGCGCAGGGGGCACGATGATGGAATTCTTCTTTCCGTTTGCGGTGGCTGTCGTTGCGCTGATCGTTGCGATCCGCTCGTTCAACCAGGCATCCGCGCTGCGCTTGCGCATCGAGGCCCTCGAAGCGGCCAGCCGAGGGATGACGGCGCCGGCTGCCGTGCCGCCACCGCTGCCCCCGCTGGAGCCCCCACAGGCCGCGCCCGCCGCGGCGGAGACCATATCCACAGCTACGGAGTCAGCGCCGCCGATCGCACCAGAGCCGGCGCCGCAACTTGCACCACAAGCGGCCGGCGCCGGAACGGCAGTGCCGCCGCCACTGGAAGCCCAGCCCGGTTTCGAGGAGCGCATCGGCACGCGCTGGGTGGTGTGGGTCGGCGGTCTCACGCTGGCGCTCGGCGGCTTTTTCATGGTGCGCTACTCCATCGAGGCGGGCCTGCTCGGCCCCGGCGTACGCACCATCCTCGGCGGCTTGTTCGCGCTGGCGCTGCTCGCGGCGGGCGAATGGACGCGGCGCAAGGAAAGCATTTCACAGATCGCCGCGCTTCCGGTCGCCAACATCCCGGCGATCCTCACCGCCGCGGGAACGGCGGTTGCCTTTGCCACCGTCTATGCGGCTTACGCGCTCTACGGCTTCCTCGTGCCGGCCACCGCTTTCATCCTGCTCGGGCTGGTCGCGCTCGGCACGCTCGCGGCTGCCCTGCTGCACGGACCGGCTCTGGCAGGCCTCGGCGTCGTCGGCGCCTTCGTGACGCCGATCCTGGTCTCTTCCGGCAAGGCCGATTACTGGGCGCTGTACATTTATCTGGCAATCGTCACGGCCGCCTCGTTCGGCCTCGCACGCGTGCGGCTGTGGCCCTGGCTCGCGGTTACCGCTATCGTTTTCGCGGTGCTCTGGACGTTCCCCGGTCTCGGCCCATCAATCATCGGCCCGCATGTGTTCCATGTCATCGCCGGATTCGTTCTCGCTGCCCTGCTCGTCGTGTGCGGCTTCATGTTCGGCCCTGCGGCGGACGAAGGACAGGTCGAGCCGATCTCGTCGGGCTCGCTTGCGGCCTACCTGTTCGGCGCAACCCTGATCGTGCTGACCAGCCACCACGCCGACCCCGCAATGATCGCATTCGGCTTGCTGGTCGCAGGTACCTTGTTCGTCGCCTGGCGCGCAGAGGCCGCTACCGCCGCGGTCGCCGGCGCGGCTGGCTTCGTGTTCGTGGTCTTTGCGGAATGGGCGATCCGCGCCAATCCCGACATGCTGGTATTGCCGGGCGGACCGCTGCCGGGCATCGGCCCCTCCGCCACCGACGGCTCCGTCTCGCTGCACCTCATCGTCGCGGCGATCTTTGCCGCAGGCTTCGGCATCACCGGCTTCCTGGCGCAGGGCCGCTCCAGCAATCCGGCAATCCCGATCGTCTGGTCGGCCGCAGCAGCGTTCACGCCGCTGGCGCTGCTGGTGGCGCTGTACGCGCGGATCGCGCATCTCGATCGCTCGATCCCGTTCGCGATCCTCGCCGTCGTCCTCGCGGCGGCGTTTGCTGCAGCGACCGAAATCCTCAGCAAGCGCGAGGACCGGCCGGGCCTGCAGGCATCGATCGCGCTGTTCGCGACCGCCACGCTTGCCGCGCTGGCACTCGCGCTGACCTTCGCGCTCGAAAAAGGCTGGCTCACCATCGCGCTGGCGCTGATGTCGGCCGGCACCGCCTGGATTTCGCTGCAGCGGCCGATCCCCTTCCTGCGCACGCTGGCGGCGATCCTCGCCGGCATCGTCGTGCTGCGCATCGGCTATGAGCCGCGCATCGTTGGTAGCGCTGTCGGAACCACGCCTATCTTCAACTGGCTGCTCTGGGGCTATGGTGTGCCGACGTTGTGCTTTTGGGGCGGCAGCTACTTCCTGCGCCGCAATGGCGACGACGCGCCGCTGCGCGCGGTCGAAGCCGCCGCGATCCTGTTCACGGTGCTGCTTGCCTTCATGGAAATCCGCCATTTCGTCAACAATGGCGACGTCTATCGCGACAACGCCGGGCTGACCGAAGTCGCACTACAGGTTTGCGTGGCTCTGGCGATGGCCATCGGCCTGGACCGGTTATGGGTGCGCTCGCGCAGCGTCGTACACAATTACGGCGCCGTGCTGCTGACATTGTTCGCCGGCGGTGCCACCGTGTTCGGTCTGTTGGTGCTGTACAATCCGCTGCTGCGATCGATCGATGTCGGTGGCACCATCTTCAATCTGCTGCTCCTTGGATATGCGGTGCCCGCAGTGCTTGCGCTGCTGCTGTCTTACGCCGTGGCCGGCCATCGCCCGTCCGCGTATGCCAACACCA
>JAEZEU010000142.1 GCA_023432885.1 Pseudomonadota bacterium
CGTGAAGAAAGACATGGGTCAGGCATTCATTGACTGGCTTGTCTCCGCGGAGGGCCAGAAGGCCATCGCCGATTACAAGATCAACGGCCAGCAGCTGTTCTTCCCGAACGCCGATGCGCCGGGCGCATGATGCGTCGCTGGTCAGGCACGATCGCGGCTGCGGTTCTTGGCATGGTGATGACGTCATCTGCGCATGCGGACGAGCCGGTGCTGCTGCACGCGGCCGGATCGTTGCGCGGCGCGCTCACCGAGGTTGCCACGGCGTTCGGTGCGGAAACCGGCATCAAGGTGGAAGCGAAATACGGGCCGTCGGGGACGTTGCGCGACGAGATTGCCGCTGACAGCCGCGCGCAGGTGTTTGCTTCCGCCAACATGGAGCATCCGCAATCGCTCGCCGCCGCCGGCAAGGGTAGCCCCGTCGTGCTGTTCGCGCGCAACCGGCTCTGCGCGCTGGTAAAGCCGGGCTTGTCCGTGACGGCGGAAACGCTGCTCGCGACCATGCTGCGCGAGGACGTCAAGGTCGGCACCTCGACTCCGATGGCCGATCCCTCCGGCGACTATGCGTTCGAGGTATTCGCGAAAGCTGACGCTCTGAGAGGCGGCAGCCGCAAGATGCTGGAGCAGAAGGCGCAGCAGCTCACCGGAGGCCCTTCGAGCGCCCCGGGACCTGCAGGCCGCAGCGTCTATGGCTGGCACGTTGCGGAGGGCCGCGCCGACATTTTTCTCACCTACTGTACCAATGCACTGACGGCGCAGCGCGAGAATGCCGGACAGCAAATTGTGACATTGCCGGAGCTGCTTGCGGTCGGGGCCGACTACGGCATGACCGTCATGAATGATAGTCCGGCCGCCGCTTATCGCTTTGCCCTGTTCATTCTTTCGTCAAAAGGACAGCAGATACTGGCGAAGCACGGATTTTCCGCGCCCGTTATGCCGCAAGGAGAGCAGCGATGAAGCTCAGCGCTCGCAATAAGTTCAAGGGGAAAATCGTCGAAGTGACAAAGGGCACGACAACTGCCCATGTGTTGATCGACGTCGGCGGACAGATCGTCACTTCGGCCATCACCAATGAGGCGGTCGACGAACTCAAACTTGCCAAGGGGCAGGACGCCTATGCGGTGATCAAGGCTTCCGACGTGATGGTCGCGATCGATTGATGCGGCTTGACCGGCGCGCATTCACCAGCGGGCTTCTCGCGACGCTGGCTCCGCCGCGGGTGCGCGCGGCCGGCATGGTCCACGACGCTGCGGGGCGGAGCATCGCGGTGCCCGATCGCGTCACGCGGGTGTTTCCCGCCGGGCCGCCGGCCGCGATCCTGCTCTACACGCTGGCGCCCGATCTGTTGCTCGGCTGGCCGCGCGCCAACCGGGCGGACGAGTGCGCCTTCATGCTGCCGGATGTCTGCGCGCGTCCTGAAGTGGGTCGTCTCACCGGCCGCGGCAACACCGCCAATCTCGAATCCGTGCTGGCGCTGAAGCCCGACCTCATTCTCGACGTCGGCTCGACCGCGCCGACCTTCGTTTCGCTTGCCGCGCGCGTGCAGGAGCAGACTGGCATTCCCTACGCGCTGCTCGACGGCCGCTTCGATGCGGCGGCTGCGGCCTATCGCCTGCTCGGCAAGCTGACGCAACGCGACGCCGAGCCGCTCGCGGCCTATGCCGAGGATACCCTCGGCAAGGTCCAGTCGCGTGTCAGCCGGATTGCCGGGAACGAGCGCCCGCGGGTCTACTACGCGCGCGGGCCGCGCGGGCTGGAGACCGGACTGGGCGGCTCGATCAATGTCGAGACCATCGAATTCCTCGGCGCGCGCAATGTCGCTGGCGAGCGCAAGGGCGGTCTCACGGTCGTCTCGGTCGAGCAAGTGCTGCTCTGGAATCCCGATGTCATCATCACCATCGACCGCGACTTTGCCGCCAATGTCCGTGGCGATCCGCTCTGGAAGGAAGTCGCCGCCGTGCGCTCCGGCCGCGTGCATCTGTCGCCCAAGCTGCCGTTCGGCTGGGTAGACTTCCCGCCCTCGGTCAACCGGCTGATCGGGTTGTGGTGGCTCGCGCAGATTTTCTACCCCGACCATTTCAAGGAAGACATCCGCGCGCTGACGCGCGATTTCTACACGCGGTTCTACCACGTCACGCCGTCGGACGCCGACCTCGATCGTGTGCTGGCGGGGAGGGAGTGATACGGCATGACCCGAAAGTGGAAACCGGTTTGCCGAGCAGAATCATGCTCAAATAAAGGAAATGAGATCATGATCCGATTCAATTCAATCGGATCATGATCTAGGCTTTCGCGATGGCTCGCTCCAGCGCACCCGGCCTTTTGATCTCGGCCCTCATTCTCATTGCGGGACTGTTGCTGGCGTTCACAGCCGGCCGTTTCGCCGTCTCCTTCGGCGACCTCTTCGCCGTCATCGCGTCGAAGCTCACCGGATCGCCCGCGAATGTCGCGCCTGCGATCGAGACCGTGATCTGGCAGGTGCGCGGGCCCCGTGTCGTGGCGGCCATGCTGATCGGCGCTGCGCTGGCGGTGGCCGGCACGGCCTTTCAGGGTCTGTTCCGCAATCCGCTGGTCTCGCCCGACATCCTCGGCGCCTCGTCCGGCGCCTCGCTCGGCGCGGTGCTCGGAATCTTCTTCTCGCTAGGCATTTTTGCGATCCAGGCGCTGGCCTTTCTCGGCGGGCTGATCGCCGTCGCCGCCGTCTACATGATCGGCTCCGCGGCGCGGGCGCGCGATCCAGTGCTGGTGCTGGTGCTGGCCGGCGTCGTTATCGGCGCGCTGCTGGGGGCAGGCGTCGGCCTGATCAAATATCTTGCCGATCCCTACAACCAGTTGCCGGCCATGACCTTCTGGCTGCTCGGCAGTCTTGCCGCCGTGAGCCCCTCCGATCTCGTGCCGCTGTTCGGGCCGGTCGCGCTCGGCACTGCCGTGCTGCTGGCGCTGCGCTGGCGCATGAACGTGATGTCATTGCCTGACGAGGAGGCGAGAGCACTCGGCGTGCCCACCGGCCCGCTGCGCATCGCCATTGTCGCGGCGGCGACGCTCGTGACATCCGCGAGTGTTGCAACCGCAGGCATCATCGGCTGGGTCGGGCTGATCGTGCCGCATATCGCCCGCACGCTGGTTGGACCGGACTTCGGGCGGCTTATTCCCGCCGCCGCGCTGATCGGCGGCGGATTCCTGCTCGCGATCGACACGCTCGCCCGAACCATGGCACCGATCGAGATTCCGCTCGGCATCCTCACCGCCTTTGTCGGCACGCCCTTCTTCATCTGGCTGCTCGCCAGCGTGTCAAAAGAATGGTCCGCGCCATGATGCTGGAGGGCCGCAATCTCGCCATCGGCTACCGCGACCGCTTGGTCGGTAGCGGTCTCGACCTTGCCTTGCGCACCGGCGAAGTGCTGGCGCTGCTCGGCCCCAATGGCGGCGGCAAGACCACGCTGCTGAAGACGTTGCTTGGCCTGCTGGCGCCGAGGGCGGGCGAGGTGCGGCTCGGCGGGCGTTCGCTTGCAAGCTATCCCAGCCGAGAGCGCGCCCGGCTGATCGCCTATGTCCCGCAATCGCACGCAGCGACCTTTGCCTTCACCGTCGAGGCGGTGGTGTTGATGGGCCGCAGCGCGCATGGCAACCTGTTCAGTCGCCCGACTGCGGCAGATCGCGCGGTGGTAGCGGGCATGCTCGAGCGTTTCGGCATCGCGCATCTGGCGCAGCGGCCCTACACCATGGTTTCCGGCGGCGAGCGCCAGCTTGCGCTGCTGGCGCGCGCACTGGCACAGGAGCCGCAATTCGTCGTGCTGGACGAGCCGACCGCCAGCCTCGATTTCGGCAATCAGGGACGCGTCATGCGCGAGATCCGCGCGCTCGGCGCCTCCGGCCACGGCGTGCTGTTCACCACGCACGATCCGAACCACGCCATGCGCGCCGCCGATCGCGCTTGCCTCTTGCGCCAAGGCGCCGTCATCGGCGAGGGCGCCGCAAAGGAGGTGCTGACATCAGCCAATCTCTCGGCGCTGTATGGCGCAAAAATCCACCGCCTGACCGACTCAGGCGGCGATCAGGCATTTTTGCCGGAGTAGAGCGGTATGCCGCTATTTCGGCGGGGTGGTGAAGAACCAGGGATGGCCGTCCAGATCTCGCACGGTGTAAGTGCGGCCATAGGATTGATCATGGGGCGCCTGTTCAATCTCGGCGCCGGCCGCCTTGGCGCGCGCGTGATGGGCATCGACGTCATCCATGTAGATGAACACGCCCATGGTCGCCATCCCCGTTTCGCGCGGGCTGACCATCTTCCAGTCCTTGGCGCCCTGGCCCATCATGATGTGCTGCCCGTGAAAGGACATCTCGCCATGCATGCCGCCGCTCGGCGTGCCCGTGCGCATTTCCTCCTTGAAGCCGAACGTCTTCGCCAGCCAGTCGAGCGCGGCGGGAACATCGCGGTAGAAAATGTAGGGGATGATCTGGGTCGGGGTCGGCATCGCTGGTCCTCGTGTCTTGGATGGTCTCACGGGGCAAAGCTAACGCGGAAGCTGTGGCGAATGTTTCGGCGAGGCGCGGCCTTTTGGTCGCACTATCCCTTCATCTGTCGTGGATCGTAGAAAAAGCGTTCCTCGATCAGCTCGTTGCCGCGCCAGGTCTGTACGGCGATCTCCTCCATCACCTTGGAGGGTCCATTCGCTGGCGTGAACTCGAAGCGCCAGTGGATTGCGGAGTGGTCGCCTTCGATGAAGATCGGGCTCAGCCGCTTTGTTTCGACCTTGGCGAAGGAAGCGAGCACCGCGCGCTCGCGGGCGGCCAGCGCATCGCGGCCGTGCCGCGGCGGATCCTGGTTCTCGCGGGTCGAGGCGTCGGGCGCGTAGAAGCGCTCGATGGCGCCGACATGGTCGTTGGATTCGACGGTCGCAGCAAAGGCTTCCACGACATGGCGGTCCGGCATGGGGCGGCTCCATATTTCGACTGCTGGTCGATATTTGTCGACCGGAAGTCGAGAGTCAATGGTGCTGACTTCACGAATGCGCTAAGCAAGATCTATGGCAACGCAGGCGGAACGACGCGCCGTCACGCAGGCCGCGGTCATGAGGGCTGCGCGGCGGCTGTTCGGCGAGCGCGGATTTGCCGCGACGTCGGTTGACGACATCGCGGCCGCCTCGCGCGTCGCCAAGGGCGCGATCTATCATTACTTCACGACCAAGAACGACCTGTTCGAAGCCGTGTTCGAAGAAGCCTCGAGAGATCTCGTGAAGGAGATCGACGGCGCGGTGCGGAGCGAAAAGGATACGCTTGCCGCACTCGCCTCCGGGACCCAGCTCTATTTCTCAAAATGCGCTAAGGGGCCGACCGGTCAGATCATCCTGCGTGACGGACCGGCGGTGCTCGGCTGGCAGCGCTGGCGCGAGATCGACGAGAAACACTTCGGCGGCAAGATTCCGCGCGCGCTTCGACTTGCCATGGAAGGCGGCATCATCGCGCATCAGCCGGTCGAGCCGCTGGCGCGGCTGCTGCTCGGCGCAATCAGCGAGGCGGCCATGGCCTGCGCCGGCCGCAGCGATATCGAGACGGTCGGCGCGAATTATGCGCGAGCGTTCCGCTCGCTGCTCGATGCGCTCAGGCGGCGCTGAGCCGTTCGTCCGCGCAGCGGAATAAGCGCATGCAAAAATGTCCGCTTCGCTTGCTTGGCGGGGGCGGAGTAGCGGTCTAGATTGCCGCAAATCAGTGATTGGCCGAAAGCGGCCTCGCGCGATGGGAGGAAAACATGAAACACGCTTACGTGCAGCGGACGACCAATTACAGCCTCAACCCCGGCGACGAGCTCAATGACCTGCGCATGTCGGATCAGGTCTATCCGCTCTACGAGCACGTGAAGAAGTTCATCCGCGAGACGGTCGAGCCGATGTCGGTGGAGTTTTACCGACATGGGGAGAAGAAGACCGATCGCTGGAGTTTTACCGATGACCAGCTCGCGGTGCTGCAGAAGGCCAAGGACAAGGCCAAGGAAGAAGGCTTGTGGAACTTCTTCCTGCCCGATGCCGAGACCGGCGAGGGCCTGAAGAACCTCGACTACGCCTATATCGCTGCCGAACTCGGCAAGAGTCCGCTGGCCTCGGAAACCATGAACTGCTCGGCGCCGGACACCGGCAACATGGAAGTGCTGGAGCGCGTCGGCACCAAGGAGCAGAAGGAGAAGTGGCTGAAACCGCTGCTCAACGGCGAAATCCGTTCGGCCTATGCGATGACCGAGCCAAACGTCGCTTCGTCCGATGCCAAGAACATCTCAACTACCGCCAAGCTGGTCGGCAATGAGTGGGTCATCAACGGCGAGAAATATTACATCTCCGGCCTCGGCGATCCCCGCTGCAAGATCATGATCGTGATGGTGAAGACCAATCCCGACGCGCCGCCGAGCAAGCAGCAGTCGCAGATCCTGGTGCCGAAGGACACGCCCGGCGTGGAGATCCTCGGTCCCATGCACGTGTTCGGCCACGACCACGCGCCCCGCGGCCACATGCACCTGCGCTTCAACAATGTGCGCGTGCCGAAGGAGAACATCCTCCTCGGCGAGGGCCGCGGCTTCGAGATCTCGCAGGTCCGCCTCGGCCCCGGCCGCATCCATCACTGCATGCGCACGATCGGCAAGGCAGAGAAGGCGCTGGACATGATGGTGCAGCGCGGCCTGACTCGTGAAGCCTTCGGCAAGAAGATCGCCCATCTCGGCGGTAACCTTCAGATCATCGCGCAGGCGCGCTGCGAGATCGAGGCGATGCGGCTGATGGTACTGAAGGCAGCCAAGGCCATGGACGTGCTCGGCAACAAGGAGGCCCGCGTCTGGGTCAGCATGGTCAAGGCCATGATCCCCGAGCGCGCCTGCAAGGTGATCGACCAGGCCATCCAGATGCACGGCGCTACCGGCATCTCGCAATGGACCCCGCTCGCCGAAATGTATCAGGACGTCCGCCACCTGCGCTTCGCCGACGGCCCCGACGAGGTGCACTGGATGGTGGTCGGCCGGCATGAGATCAGCATGCCGTAACACGCGTTGCTATGTCACACGCATGCCCGGCCTTGTGCCGGGCATGAATTTTCAGGAAAGATTAAACGTGCACGGCTGTGCGCACGCGGCCGGCATTGCCGAATACCCGCAGGTAGCGCTCGATTTCAGAGGGGATGCCGGTCGCCTTTTCCGGGTTGTCGGACAGTTTTACGGCCGGCCGCCCGTCGACCGACGTTACCTTGCAAACGAGCGAGATCGGGTCGAGATTGGCCGAGCCATCCGGTGCGCATCCGACTAAATCATTGGTGAGGTTGGTGCCCCAGCCAAAGCTCAAGCGAACGCGGCCGTTGAAGTGATGGAAGGTCTCCTCGATTGAATCGACGTCCATGCCGTCGGAGAACACGAGCAGTTTTTCCCTGGGATCGCGGCCCTTCTGCTTCCACCATTTGACGATCTCCTCGCCGGCCGAGATCGGGGGCGCGGAGTCCGGGCGAAAACCGGTCCAGTCGGCGACCCATGCCGGCGCATCGCGCAGGAACGGCCTTGTGCCGAAGGCGTCGGGCAGGGCGACGAGCAGATTGCCGCCATAGGTGTGCCGCCACTGGTCCAGGACGCGATAGGGCGCCCAGCGCAGTTCAGTGTCGTCATTGGCGAGCGCAGCCGCCACCATCGGCAGCTCATGCGCATTGGTGCCGATGGCCTCGAGATCGTTGTCCATCGCGAGCAGCACGTTCGAGGTGCCGGTGAAGCACGTACCCAAGCCTTCCTTGACCGCCTCGACGCACCAGCGCTGCCACAGGAATCCATGCCGGCGGCGCGTGCCGAAGTCCGACAGCCGCAAGCCGTCGAGCTTGCGCAGCCGCTCGACCTTGGCCCACAGCTTTGCCTTGGCGCGGGCGTAGAGCACGTCGAGCTCGAAGCGGCCCTTGCCCTTCATCATCTGCCGGGAGCGCAACTCGTTGAGGATCGCGAGCGCCGGAATCTCCCACATCGTGGTGTGGGTCCAGTGGCCGTGGAAATGCAATTCGTACTGTCCGTCGACCTTCTTGAGTTCGTATTCGGGCAGGCGGAAATTGGCGAGCCAATTGATGAAGTCCGGCGAGAACATCTGGGTCTTGCCGTAGAACGTGTTGCCGGCGAGCCAGATCAGTTCCTTCTTGGAGAAGCGGATGGAGCGGGCATGATCGAGCTGCGCGCGCAACTCGGCTTCATCGATCACCTCGGCCAGCCGCACCTGCTTGGAGCGGTTGATGACCGAAAACGTCACTCTCTGATCCGGATAGAACTCCCGGATCATCTGCAGCATCAAAAGCTTGTAGAAATCGGTATCCAGCAGGCTGCGCACGATCGGATCGAGGCGCCAGCCGTGGTTGTAGGTACGCGTTGCGATATCGGTGACAGCGGTCATGGCCGGAACTTTAGCCCTTCGGGGAACCCGCAACCAGTGCCCGGATCGGCGGAACTGGTCTGCTTTTTAGTGAATAGGGGCCGATTTTAACCTTGCAATTGCGGCGTCGATGCCGCTCCAGGCGGGTTTGCCGGGCGCAAATTGTCGCCTGAGATAGCCGACGAGTTCGCCGAGCTGTCGGTCCGATAGGCTACCCCTAAAGGCCGGCATGTAGCCGAGCTCGGGCGACACCGGCGCAGCGATGCCGTGCAGGATCACCTGAATCAAATTGTCGGGGACGTCGCTGTGGACGTTGCTGTTCAGAGAGAGCGATGGCCGGCTGCCGAACAGAGCGGGACCGCCGACCTCGTGGCACACGGCGCACGCGCCCTGATAGATCCGTGCGCCGGGCGAGTTGGCGATAATGGAGAGGGTGGCGCTTTCCAGCCTGGCGGCCAACGCGTCCGCGTTCCCGTCCGGCGCGCCCTCGTTGAACGAGGCGAGGTAGGTGGCCATGGCGCGGATGTCCTGGTCGGGCAGGGCCTTTAACTCCCTCACGACCGGCGCCATTGGACCTGCCGCCACGCCATGGAAGCGGGATTGCCCCGTGCGCAGATATGCATACAGCTCATCCTCGCTCCACGGGATCGGCGCGCGCGACAGCGAGGTCAGGGCAGGGGCTTCCCATCCTTCCGCAAATCCGCCGGCGAGATAGCGGCTCGCGATCTCCGCGCCGAGCTCATTACGCGGCGAGTGACACGCCCCGCAATGGCCAAGGCCCTCGACGAGATAGGCGCCGCGATTCCAGGCCTCCGATTTTGACGGGTCGGTCTGGAAGACCTCTGAAGAGTGGAACAGGGCATTCCAGCCGGCAAGCAGCGGGCGCTGGTTGAACGGAAAGGCGAGCTTGTTGGTCGGCGCCTCGGCCCTCACCGCCTCCTGCGCCATCAGGTACGCATAGAGCGCCTGCAGATCGGCATCGGTCGCCTTCGCATAATGCGTATAGGGGAAAGCGGGATAAAGATGCTTGCCGTCGCGGTGGATGCCCTCCCGCATGGCGCGCTCGAAGGCAGGATAGGACCAGTTGCCGATCCCGGTCTCGATGTCGGGCGTGATGTTGGTGCTGTAGATGGTGCCGAAGGGCGTCTGCAGCGCGCGCCCGCCGGCATTCAGCGACCCGCCTGAAGCCGTATGGCAGACCATGCAATCGCCGAGCGCCGCGAGTTGCTGCCCGCGGGCGATAGTCGCCGCTGAAAACACCGAAGAATCTGGCCGGGCGATCGGCGCAATCGCTCGCCAGGGCAGTGCTGCGGTGCCGATGGCGATCGCCGTCGCGCACACCGCAGCGAGGCCGGCGAACATGCCGGGTCGCACACCGAAGGGATTCTTCCATTTGTTGGCGGGAGGAGCGGATGACGGCGCAGGCAGCACCTCTGCTGCGATCGTCGCTTCACCGCGCAATCCGCACAGGATGCGCTCCGGCGTAAACGGTGGATCGCGAAAGCGCACGCCGGTCGCATCGAAGATCGCATTGGCGATCGCTGCAGCGCTCGGCACGGACGCG
>JAEZEU010000159.1 GCA_023432885.1 Pseudomonadota bacterium
ATCATCTTCAGGCCGAATGGCGCGGCGCGCTTGGCGACCGCGCGCGCTACGCGGCCGAAGGAGATGAAGCCGAGCGTCTGGCCCATCAGCCGCGGGATCTTCAACAGGGCCGGCCTGCCCTCCGCCCAGCGCCCCTCGCGCACCATCCTGTCCTGCTCGACCAGGCGGCGGAAACCGCCGAGCAGCAGCGCCATGGCGTGATCGGCGACTTCCTCGATGAAAGTATCGGGGACGTTGGTCACGGGGATGCCGCGGGCGGTCGCGGCCTTCACGTCCACGCTGTCGACGCCGACGCTTCCCAGCGTGATCACCTTGCAGGTCTCCAGCGCGTCGATGATCGCCTTGCTGATCGGCATTCCCTTGGCATAGATCGCGTCGGCATTCTTCGCCACCGCGATGAATTCCGCTTCGTTGGCTGGTGCTTCGACGATCTCAGCCCCGATCGGGTCGAGCGCCTCGCGCTCGTAGTCGTAGCCGCCGCCGGCGACCGTGAAACTCGCGCCTTTCGGCGTCACTACCCTGTATTTCGGCATTTCCTGCTCCCGATTTGACTCGTCGGTGTTGCTTGTGGTGGCGGCCGTCGTCCAGCCGCGTATCCGCGAGAGTTTCACAGTAACGTGCTGCGAATCAATCCGCCAACTGTCCCTCGCCGCCTATCTTTCCGGGGACGTTTCGCGCGGGGCATTTTGTGAGGGAACGGACCTTCATCCATCGTCATGCCCGGGCTTGTCCTGGCTCAGCCCGGGCATCCACGTCCTTGCTTGCGGTTGGAAAGAAAGGGGCGGTTGGCCGGGCATTCCCAGCCTTGCCGGAAAGAGGGTGCGTGCGCCCTACTGCTTCTCGATCCCGGCGTCCGCGATCAGCTTTTCCCAGAGCACGAGTTGCTCCTTCAGGAACGCCTCGAATTCTTCCGGCGAGCCGGAAAACGCCTCCATGCCGCGCTCGGCAAGCTGGCTCTTGATGTCCGGCCGCTCGATCACCTTGCGAATTTCGGCGTTGAGCTTCACGACCATATCCTTCGGCATGTTGGCAGGTCCAAGCCAGCCCTGCCATGAGGTGATGTCAAAGCCCTTCACGGTCTCGTCCATGGTCGGCAACTCCGGCAGCAGCGCGGATTTGCGCTTGGTCGTAACCGCGAGGGCCTTCAGCGCCTTCGCCTTCACATGAGGCAGGCCTGTCGGCACGTCCACGAACATCATGGAGACGCGGCCGGCGATGACGTCGGTGAGCGCCGGCGGCGAGCTCTTGTAAGGCACGTGCAAGAGATCGAGGCCGGCAAGCCGGGCAAAGGTCGCGCCGGAGACAATGGCCGAGGACGAACCGCTGGCATACGAATATTTGCCCGGCTCCTTCTTGGCGAGCGCTATCAGCTCGGCGACCGAATTGGCCGGGATCTCCGGATTGATCACCAGCATGAAGGGCAGGTCGCCGGTGCGGGCGATCGGCGTGAAGTCCTTCATGGGGTCGTAGGTCATGGTCTTCAGCAAATAGGGATTCGCCGAATGCGTGGTGTTGGTGGTGACGAACAGCGTGTAACCGTCGGGCGCCGAGCGGGCGACATAGCTTGCCGCGATCGAGCCGTTGGCGCCGGCCTTGTTCTCGATCACCATGCTGATGCCGAGCGCGGTTCCGACCTCCTTGCCGATCAGGCGGGTGGTGGTGTCGGTGCCGCTGCCCGCGGCGAAGGGCAGCACCAGCGTGATATTGCGGTTCGGGTAGGGCGCCTGCGCCGAAGCGGCCGTGGCCAACGCTAGGGCCAGCGGCGCAATGACCGCTGCGCGGAAAATGTGCTTCGAAAAATGGATCATCGTCGGGCCTCTCCCTGGCATTTTTGAGTTATTGCCCGGCAAACTAGCCGGTCAGGACGCGGAGCGGAAGCCTCTCAGGCGATCCGCCGCAGCGCTGGTCAAGCCCGTGCCGAGCCCCGGCGCGAGGCGATCACGATGCCTGCGAGCACAAGTGCATAGCCGATCAGATGAAACAGCCTTAGCCGCTCGCCCGGCAGCAGGATTGCCATCGCCGAGCTGAATACGGGCACGAGGTGCAGGAAAGGGGACGAGCGATTGGGCCCGATCAGCGCGATGCCGCGGTTGAAGAAGAGATAGGCTCCGCGTGGCCCGCGACGAAGCGTGCCAGCACGATGTTCCCGGCCCAGAACAGCGTGGTCAGGCTGAGCAGCAGATAGGGCTGGTTTTGAGTCAGCGGAGCGGGCTGGCAGATGGCGCAGGCGCTGGATTTGTCATCGTCTTGTCGTGGATAAAGGCCGGATTTGCGCCGCACGACATGCCACGCGCATGCAATGCTACAATGTGTCGAAGCAGCAAGCGGAGGAAGCGGATGGGCGTCGATCTTCTCAATGTCAAAGGGCTCGAGCAAGTCGATTCGGAGGGACCGGTCGTCATGGTCAATCTCATGCGCTTCCGTAAGCGCTCGCTCGACGGCGACGGCTCCGGCTGGGACGCCTACTTGCGCTATAGCGCGCTCACCGTGCCCATGATCAAGGCACGCGGCGGCACGCTGCTCTGGACCGGGGAAGCCAAGGCGGTGGCGCTTGGGGCGCAAGAGGGTAACCGGTGGGACTACGTTGCTCTGGTCTACTATCCCAGCTCCGCCGCCTTCATCGACATGATGACCTCCGCCGACTACGAGAAGATTTGCGATCCGCAGCGCCGCAACGGCTGCGAGGAGCATGTGATCATCTGTACGAAGGAGGCGTACAGCAAGTTCAGGAACGGATAGGGCGTTTGGGATGGGTTAGGCAGCGCGAAACCCATCTATCGACGAGCGCGACGGATTTCGTTAGACTCTCCCCATCCGACGATTGTTACAACGGATTCCAGCCATGCGCGTCTCCACCGCTTCGATACTTGCGGCCTTCGTCGTTTTCGCCTCCGCCTCCGCCTTCGCGGCTCACGCCCAAACGCCGCAGGACGATCTTGCCGCTCAGGTGCGGATCCAGGGCTTCCCCTGCGACAAGGCGCAGGGCGCGACCCGGGACAAGAAGCTTTCCCGGCCGGACTATGCGGTCTGGGTGCTCACATGCAGCAACGCGGTCTACAGGGTCGGCCGCGCACCAGACATGGGTGCCAAGATTGAGCTGCTTAGCCGCCGCGACAGCGGCACGAAGTGAAGCAAAAATCTGCCTTGGGCAGCAGTATCGGTCAGCCATGCGTTCGTCTCGCGCGAAAGTGTTGTTGCGCGTCTGACAGCATCTGATTCATTTTCGTCGCGCTCCCGGACTGGATGTTCCGTCCTCGCCTTCGTCCGTCGGTTTTCTGAACAAAAGCTCGTCGACGAAAAGGTCGGGGATCCGGCTGGCGCGATCCAGCAGCCATGCCGCACCGACGAGGATAAGGATTCCGGCTGCGGAGACCGCAAGCTGCTCCCGGATCCCGTTGCCGTACTGGGTCAATATCCAGTGGGCCGAAAATGACAGCAAGATGCTGTAGCAGAAGATCGCAAGTGAATGCTGGCCGCAGAGAATGAGCGGATGCAGCCATCTGGAGTTCAGTGCTTTCCAGTCCTTTGGGATGAGGAATGAGACGAGGATGGCGAGCGCGAGAAAGTGCGTCAGCCGCAGCATGTCGAGGTTGGACTTGTCGATGGGATAGAGGGCTTTCGACATCCATTCCGGCACCCATGCTTGCAACGAAGGCGATCCCCACGTCATGACGATGAGAAAGGCAAACAACAGCCACGCCGTGGCCAGCGCCAGGCCGGCCTTCGACCAGACGAGGCGCGACAGCTTTGCGATTTGCCCCATGCCGCACCACGCCGCCAGGACGAACAGCAGCTGCCAGCAGAACGGATTGAAGTACCACGTCTTGCCCGGCGGATAGGAAGGCAGGTTCCAGTCGAACCAGCGCGCCAGCGCGTAGAGCGCGATGGATGCGAGCAAGGTCAGGTTTGGACGCCGGACCAGACACCAGACGATCAGAGGGGACGCAATCACCAGGACGATATAGAGGGGCAGAATGTCGAGATTGACCGGTCTGTATCGCAGCGTGATCGCGTGTTCGATCAATATGTCGGGGTCCTTCAAAAAGTTGAAAACGTTGAATTCGTTCTCGTACATCGGGTTGTCGAATCGTCGCGCCGCGCGCGCGACCTGGGCCGTGAAGAGCAGGAACAGCAGGATATGCGCCACGTACAGCTGGCCGGCACGCTTCCATAGCCGCTTGAGCGTTGCCAGAAAGTGGCCGCCCGCCACGATCGGCGCATGAATGAATCCGACCAGATAGCCTGAAATGAAGACGAACAGTTCGGCTGCATCGCTAAAGCCGAAGTCGCGCAGCGTCAGATAGGAAACGGCGACGTCCGGGACGTGATCGAGAAATATCATCCACAATCCCGCTCCGCGGAAAAGATCCAGCCTGAGATCGCGGTCGATCGGTCTGAGGTAGGTATCGCGTTCGCTCATTGCCTTTTTCAGTGGGACCATCGCGTGCTCCGCTCAGTCGCAGCAGGAACACGAGGGCGTTGGAAGACCGTCGGAGCCCCGGCCGGCTCCGCCCCGCCGTCGTCAAAGCTGCCCGGTTTTGCCCTGAATTGTTTGATTGGGATCAACAGGCGAAGGTTCGTTCCGCTTATTTGTTGTTCGTTTTCGGGGATACGCCCATGCGAGCACGTGAAATCATGTCACGGCATGTCATCACGATCAGTGCCGAGGCCTCGATCATGGAAGCCATCAGGACGATGCTGTCCCATCACGTCCGCGGTCTGCCTGTCGTCAATTCCGCCGGCAAACTGGTAGGCATGCTGTCCGAAGGTGATTTCGTCCGCAGGGCAGAGATCGGGACTGAGACAAGGCGCGGTCGCTGGCTTTCGGTGCTGGCCGGCGCCGACCGGGCTGCGCTCGACTTCTCCCGGCAACACGGTCGCAAGGTCGGCCAGGTCATGACGGCAAACCCCATCACGGTCGCCGAAGATACGCCGCTCGACGAGATCGTTCGTCTGATGGAACGGCACAAGGTCAAGCGTTTCCCCGTCATACGTGGTGACGAAATCGTCGGGATGGTAACGCGTGCGGACCTTCTGACAGCCATTGCCCATGCTTCCTTCGCTGGTTATGGCGTCTCGGAGACCGACGAGGGGATCCGTGCCGCTGTGATGGAGGCCCTGACGCACGCATCCTGGCGACCGTGTGCACTCAACGTCAGCGTTCGCGACGGGGTCGTGACCCTGAAGGGCACTGTCAGAAGCGATAACGCTCACAGGGCCGCGATCATCGCTTCAGAAAATGTTCCGGGCGTAAAGCGCGTCGAAGATCAACTGTCGAGTATCGCGGTTCCACCGGAGGAGGATTATGGCGGTGGCGATATCGTCTCCTTGCAGGAAGAGCCTTCAACCGCTGATGATCAGCCGCTGTGAGCCCAGGCATACCGCTCGGCGCGCACGTCCGAAGCGCGTTCCATGTAACTGTTGAGGCAGATCAACACGGCATGACGGAAACGGGCCATTCTGCCGCTCTTGACCCGGACGATTGCGGCGGGACAGATGGCGAACGAAACCATCAAGATACTTCTGATGATAGCCTTGATCGGGGCGATCGAAGTCGCAATCCACGCTTCGCAATTAAAGAGCGTTGTCCATAGCAGGCGGCGGATATTTTTTCTGCCGTGGCGACAGATGCGCCTGGCGTTGCACAACGCGTGGGCCGGACGCAGGTCTTCCAGGAAGTGATCTTCACCGGTTGCGTCCAGAGCGACGAGATCAGAACTTCCTCACCAGGTCGGGCGTGATCTCGGCAAGGCTGCGGATGCCCATCAGCGCGAGGTCGCGGTCGATCTCGTCGCGCAAGAGCGTGATGGCGCGTTCGACGCCCGCCTGTCCGGCGGCGACCGCCGCGTAGAGGAACGGCCGGCCGACAAAGACGAAATGGGCTCCCAGCGCGAGCGCCTTGATCACGTCGGTGCCGCGGCGGATGCCGCCGTCGACCATGACCGTCATGCCTTTTGCCTGGCTTGCGATTTCCGGCAGCGTGCGCAGGCCCGCAAAGGTGTAGTCGAGCTGGCGGCCGCCGTGATTGGAGATGAGAACGCCATCGACGCCGCTCTCGCGCGCGATCCTGGCATCCTCGGGCGAGACCAGGCCCTTCACGACGAGCTTGCCCTTCCAGCGCTTGCGGATCAGCTCGACGTGGCGCCAGGCGAGTTGGTCGCGCGCGCCGATGTTGCGGATCAGGTTCTTCGACAACACCGGCGGGCCCTGCGCCGCGTCCAGGTTCTCGAAATGCGGCATGCCGTGATTGACGAAGGTCCGCGCGAAGATGTTGAACAGCCAGCGCGGATGGGTGGCGACGTCCCAGGCCACGCGGGGCGTGATCTTCATCGGCGTCTGGAAGCCGTTGCGGATGTTGTTCTCGCGGTTCGGCGGCACCGGCACGTCGGCGGTGACGACGAATGTGCCGTAGCCCGCCGTGGCGACGCGGTCGACCAGCGGCTCGATCCGCTCCGGCATCCCTGGAAGATATGCCTGGTACCAGGCGGCCGGATTCTCCCTGATGACGTCTTCCAGCCTGATCAGCGAGGCTGCGCTGAGGATCATCGGCACGTTCAATGCGGCCGCCGCACGCGCGTAGACGATGTCGCCGCGATAGGCGCAGAGCGCGGACGATCCCATCGGCGGAATGCCGAACGGCGAAGCGTAGGTGTTGCCGAACAGCGTCGTGCTCTGATTGCGGGAGGAGACGTTGTTGAGCACGCGCGGCACGAAGCCGTATTCCTCGAGCGCCTTGCGGTTGTCGCGCAGCGCTGCGTCATTCTCCGCGCCGCCGGAAACATAGCCGTAGAGGAATTTCGGCATGATCCGCCGCGCGGTGGCCTCGAAATCGTCGAGGCAAAGATAGCGCCGCAGGTGGTGCGGCACGGCGCTCGCCGTGCGGGTCATGGTGGCCGGGGGCGGCGTCGGCGTACCGGTCTTGTCGAGCACGTTGTTGTTTTCCGTGTTGGGAGGGCGACTTTAGCGCCGGGGCGGCCGCGGATTCGATTTGTTGATTGAGGCGCTGAGATCGCCGAGCATCTTGCGGGTATCCGATATCAGCGCGCCGGATTTCTTGTTGAAGCTTTCGACCAGTTCGCGGAACGAGATGATGGTCGGCAGCAGCTCGCCGTCATATTTGTCGCTGCCGAGACCCTTCAGGAAATCGTAGGTCTGGCCAAAACCGTTGTCGATGGAGATGACGGCCGACTCTGCGGAGGCCATCACGCTGGTGATGCGGTCGCTGGAGCCGGCCAGACCCGCCGTGAAGGATTCAAGCCCGAGCAGCGTGTCCTTCACCGCCGCCTCGTTGTCGACGATGATCTTGTCGACGTTGCGCAGCGCGACGCGGATCTTCTCCTGCGTGCTGAGGGTGCCTTCCTTGTCGGCGGTCAGCGTCGGAAATCCCTCGTCATCGCGGGGCGGCGGGGGACCCTCGATCGTGCCGCCGCTGAACGAGATCGCGGCAATGCCGGTGAGGCCCTGGAATTCGAGGCCGACCTGGGTGTCGGCGCGGAGCGGCGTCGTGGGGTCGATCAGGGCGAGCGCCACGACGCGGCGCGGATGGTCAAGCTTCAGCGAACGTACCTCGCCGACGCGCACGCCCGCAAAATTCACGCTGGAGCCGGGGCGCAGGCCCGAGGCCGAACCCTCGAACACCACGTGGAACGGCACCAGCTGCTTGACCCGCGAAAGGCGCTGATATCCGATCACGCCGCCGAACGAGGCGCCGATGATCGCCAGCGCGATCGTTCCGATCATCAGATTTTTGGAGCGGGATTTCACGGCCTGACCTGGTGATACCAGTTCCACAAATAGCGGATTTGCGGCGTCGAGTCACCGCGGAAGTCGTCGTGAAGTCATGGTGTCCTGGGCGGCCTTTGCGGCTGCCGCGACGCCACGAACACCCCACCCAGGGCCAGCGCAAAGCCGACAAAATGAAACAGCTGCGGGCGCTCGCCGAGGAAGGCGATCGACATCACCGTCCCGAACACCGGCACCACGTGCAAGAACGGCGCGGCGCGGTTGGCGCCGATCAGGGCGACGCCGCGGTTGAAGCAGAGATAGGCAAGTGTCGAGGGAAACACAGCAACATAGAACAGCGACAGCAGGTTCGCCCCGTTCAATTCCATCACTCGCCGCATATACAGCTCCCAGATGAGGAGCGGGATCAGGCAGGCCGCGCCGCAGCCAAAGGTGAAGGCGACGAAGGATAGCCCATGGATCGCCGGACGCCTCGACGCCAGCACCGAATAGAGTCCGAAGATCACGAGCGCCAGCACGAAGATCAGGTCGCCGCGATTGAAGTCGATGTCCTTCAGGCTCAAGAGATCGCCGCGCAGCATGATGACCAGCACGCCGACCAGCGACAGCAGGATTCCGAAGGCCTGCGCGCCGGTCAGCCTGAGGCGAAACAGCACCATCGACCACATCGCGACGAACAGCGGCCCCGCCGACTGCAGCAGCAGCGTGTTGATCGCCTGCGTATGCTCCAGAGCCCAGTATTGCAGGGTGTTGAAGGCGCCGATGCCGGTGAGCGACAGCAGGATCATGATGCCGATCCTGCTGCGGATGGTGCGCCAGTCCTGCAGCACATGCCTCCACGCAAGCGGCAGGATGATCAAGAACGCGATGAACCAGCGCAGGAACGACAGCGTGACCGGCGGAATGCGGCCGGCCGCGAGCTTGCCCACCACGGCATTGCCGGCCCAGCATGCCGCGGTAATGGATAAAAGCAGGTAGGGCTGGTTGGCGATCCAGCGGATCGGCGAGAAGCCAATGTTGGTATCGGAAGCAGACATTTCAGTTGGGCCCGGTTCATGATGCCGCGGCCCGCCCAGGCGCAATGCCGGGCCGGAATCGTCGCCGGCCCGCGCCAGTGACACGGATTTTTGCCTTCCATCAATGGGGCAGATGCATTGCGTGTATGCGCAAGCGCGTTCGTTGAGTGCGTCTTTGCGGGTTCGGTGCTGCGCCCTGGAATGACGGCAGACTTCACGCGGTCAGCGCGTGCATCACCGCACCCGCGGCGAGCGCGGCATCGTTGGGATCGATCTCGATCTGCAGGCCCCGCTGTCCGCCATTGACGAATACGGTGGTGTGGGTCAGTGCCTTCCGGTCGATGGCGACGGGAACCTTCTTCCTCTGTCCGAACGGACTGATGCCGCCGACATGATAGCCGGTGATGCGTTCGGCGTCGGACGGCTGCATCATCTTCGCCGCCTTCCCATCCATGGCCGCGGCGAGCTTCTTCATGCTGACTTCGCAGTCGGCCGGCACCACGACACAGACGG
>JAEZEU010000436.1 GCA_023432885.1 Pseudomonadota bacterium
ACGCCGGCGGTCAAAGCCATCCAGGCCCGCAAGGGCTCGCGCGAGGGCTATGCCGAGATGGAAAAGCGCGGCGGCTGGCGCACCGAGATCGACGAGAATCTCGCGGCGTTCCTGGGACAGACCAACAGTTTCTATCTCGCCACCGTCAGCGCCGACGGCCAGCCCTATATCCAGCACCGCGGCGGGCCGAAGGGATTTGTGAAGATCCTCGACAAGAACACCTTCGCCTTCGCCGACTACGCCGGCAACCGGCAGTACATCACGCAAGGAAATCTCTCCGAGAATCCCAAGGCGCATATCTTCGTGATGGATTACGCGCACCGCCGCCGGGTGAAGATCTGGGGTGAGGCACGGATGGTCGAGGACGATCCGGCGCTGCTGCAGACGCTGATGCCGAAAGGCTACCGTGCGCGGCCCGAGCAGGCGCTCGTGTTCAAGGTAATAGCGTGGGACACCAATTGCCCGCAGCACATCCCGCAAAAATTCGACGCTGCGGACGTCGCGGCGGCGCTCTCAAAACGTGACGAGAGGATCGCCGAACTCGAAGCCGAGCTGGCCGCCCTGAAGGGACAGCCCGCGAATGCGAGCTAAGGCTTGCCCGCAGCAACAGCGGAGGTGCTCACCTCCCCTTTGGGAGAGGTCGGCGCGAAGCGCTGGGTGAGGGTTAGGGTCTCTCGTTAGCGTGGCGCCCCCTCACCCGATTTGCTGGGCAAATCGACCATTCCCGGCCGGGGAGAGGTGAGAACCGAGGATAGATTTGTTCCTCATACTCAGGCAGCCGCTTCAGCCTCTTGCAGCGGCTTCCAGGCGAACTCCGGATAATACCGCACCATCATGCGATCGACATAGGCCGTGAGGTTGTCGAATTTCTCCGCCCGCTCGCGCAGGGCCGAATCGAAGAACGGCGTCAGGATTCCGGCGAGTGCGCCGAAAGCGGTGGCATCAGTTCCGCAAGGCTCTTCGCCCATCAGATAGGCCTTGTCGCCGAGTTGCACCGAGAGCGCAAACAGCGAGCGCACAGCAAGGTCGACGTCCTCGTCCGGCGCATGGCGGCCGAGGCCGCTCAGCAGGTAATTCTCGGCGACGCGGAACTGCGCGTCTTCGCGAACCTTCTCGCGCTGGTGATCCGGAATGCGGTCGAAGAAGTGCGACGGGCCTTTGGCAAAGTTCTCCGGATCGACCCAGCGTGCGCCGACCAGTGCCCAGTAAACATGGTGCTCGATCATGCGCTCAAACGCCCAGGATTGCGCGCGCTGCTGCAGGCTGAGCGGCGCGTCGAAGTCGAAGCCGTATTTGCCCTCGATATGGGCGCGGATGAAGGTGGAGTCGGCGATCCGCTCCGCTTCATCTTCGATATAGGGCAGCTGGCCCTTGGGCGAAGCCGGCGGCATGGCCTTCTCCTTTCGGTAGGCCAGGCCGGCCATGCGCAGCTGAACCTCGGTCTTGGTGACGAACGGGCTGATCTCCGGCAGGCCAAATCCGGCGCCAAAGCCAAAAAGCGTAATCATTTCGGGCTCCTTCAGGCACTTCGCGCAACCTAGCGAACCCCTGCTGCCAGCATGGTGTCAGCAGGGTTTTGCCGGCCGCTTGAACGGCCCGGTCCCTGCGATACAAATCGCCGGCGCCCGAACGCCCAGACTGCGGTCAGCAGGTTCACCGCGAGCGCGATCATGCCCCAGCGTAAGTCGGCGGAACCGAGTTGCGCGGCTATCAGGCGTTCCAGCATCCAGGTTTGAAGCCGCCAAAGCGGCTGGTAGTTTCCGAGTCCGCACAGAATCATCATGGACAAATTCCCTTCGATCGTTGTCCCTGATGTAGCCGCCCCCTGCTGCCAACATCCTGTCAGCATCGGCGCGGCGCCTGACAAAAAGAGAACGAGCATGAGACGCGCCGACCGGCTGTTCCAGATCATCCAGGTGCTTCGGCGCACCCGTAAACCGCTGACGGCGGATGCGATCGCGGCTGAACTCGAGACGTCGAAACGCACCATCTATCGCGACATCGCCACCCTGATCGGCCAGCGCGTGCCGATCCGCGGCGAAGCCGGCATGGGCTACATCCTGGAAAAAGGATTCGACCTGCCGCCCTTGATGCTGACGCCCGACGAGATCGAGGCCGCCGTGCTTGGCGCGCAATGGGTGGCGGGCAATGCGGATCCCGTGCTGGCGCGGGCCGCCGAAGACCTGAAGGCGAAGATCGCCGACACCGTGCCCGAACGCCTGCGGCCCTTCGTGCTCGATCCGGCCAGCGGCGCGCGTCCGAACTGGCGGCGCGAGCCCGACCGCATCGACATGGCGCGCACCCGCTCGCAGATCCATGAGGGCAAGAAGATCGCCCTGCGATACCGCGACGAGCATGGCCGCGACAGCGAGCGGACGATCTGGCCGATCGCCATCGGCTATCTCGAAGCGGTGCGGCTGCT
The DNA here is from genome assembly GCA_023432885.1 of Pseudomonadota bacterium. Classification (GTDB taxonomy): domain Bacteria; phylum Pseudomonadota; class Alphaproteobacteria; order Rhizobiales; family Xanthobacteraceae; genus Bradyrhizobium. Next base: position 2,423 of record JAEZEU010000436.1, read on the forward strand.
GGCCGCATGGTGCGAGCTGCGCAGGGATTTTCGCAGCTTCCGCACCGACCGCGTGGTCGAGGCCGATTATCTCGACGAGAAATATCCCGAAAGGCGCGACGTGCTGCGCGCGAGATGGCGGCAGAGCATGGTGTGGGAGCAGCCGAAAGAGCCGTGATGCCTGCCGTTGAAAATCCCTGCCAGAGCTGCGGCGCCTGCTGCGCCTATTCGGCCAACTGGCCGCGCTTCACCATCGAGGACGACGCCGCGCTTGACCTCATCCCCGCCAGCTACGTCAACGAACGGCAATCCGGGATGCGCTGCGACGGCGATCGCTGTTCGGCGTTGAGGGGAGATGTCGGGGTTGCGACCTCATGCGCGATCTACGCCATGCGGCCGGAGGTCTGCCGCACCTGCCTGCCCGGCGATGCCGAATGCAACATGGCGCGGCGGCGGCATGGGCTGAGGGAGATCGCCGCCCCGGCAACAGCTAAGCCGTAACCGCCTCCGCGACGTCCTCGTCATCGAGTTCATCGTCGAGCGGCTTGAAGACGGAGAGCGGCTTGGTCGATAGCGTGATCGGCTTGCGGCCATGGCCGGCACCGGAAGCCGAGGCGCGTGCCGCCGGCTCGCGCGACAACGCGTAGAGGGTCGAGCCGACGCGGCCGCCGGCCTCCACCAGTTCGCGCTCGGTGCAGCTCGCGGCAACGGCGAGAGCCAGCTGATGGAGATGGCTGCGACGATAGCAGAACAGCGCCAGCATGGCGCGGACCTCGGGCGAAACGCTCTCGACAAGGTTCGGCAAACCGTGCTCGCTGGCGCGATACATCGCGCCGAGCAATTCGTCCCCTACCGGGCAGAAATCGTTCTCAAAGGCGTCGCGGCTTGAAAACATTGCAGTTCTCCCTGTTTGGGAAGATGCGCTGCAATTCTCTAATGAAGGGTTAACCCTACCGGCGGGAGCTGCTTCGAGGGATGTTGCAAGCGCCGCGCGAATCGGAGCGAGGCTCCTGCGGACCTTCCCCTGAAGCGGAACGGTGAAGTAAGAAGTGCCGCCTCGTATCGAAAGCCAAGCATGCGCTTCACCATCTCCGATCTGCGCCGGCAGCCGCACTTCTTCGACATCGTCGCCGATCGCATCTGGCAGGCATGGTGGCAGCCGAACGGTTTTCCGCGCGACTACATCGTAACGGGCCTCGCCGAGAACATGGCGGACACGGCGATCCCCTTCGCGCTGGTCGCCCACGAGGGCGAGCGGTTCCTCGGCACCTCCTCCGTGATCGCCTCGGACCTGGAG
>JAEZEU010000217.1 GCA_023432885.1 Pseudomonadota bacterium
ACCGCCTTCTCCTTGATGGTGGCTACCTCATTGAACGGGCTCGGCGCCTGTAACAAGGCGAGGTCGTTGGTCTCGTCGCTGGAAACGACACGCAACTTGACCGGCGCTTGGCCGGTGAGGTTGCCCTGAATGTCGCCGACGCAGGCCTCGACGACATGGTGATTGGTGACGACGTGACCGTTGGCGCTGACCACAAAGCCAGTCCCGGTCTGGTCGACGAGCTTGCCTGACTTCGCCTCGGCAGGGACCGCCGCGTCCGGACCGGCTACAGCTACTCTGGCGGCGGGTTTGGCAGGAGCGGGAAGAGAAAAATCGCCGGCATTGGCGATACCGTATTGCTTCACCTTGGCGACGCAGTTCGCGAGCGTGGGCAGCAACTGCGCCGTCTGATCCAGGTTGAACTGTAGTAGCTGGCCCTGTGCGTAGGCCGACATGGACTTCGCCTTGCGGAACTGCGTGATCAAGCTGGAATTGTCCGGCATCAGCACGCGCAGCAGCTTGTCGGTTATGGCGACGCCATGGACGTTGAATGGCGCTTGGCCATCAAATGTCAGTTGGATCGGAAAGGCCTTTCCCGTCGACAGGGTCCAGTTGTCATGCGCAAATCCCAAACTCCAGCTTGGCTTGCCGTCGATCATGACAACGAAATAGATGCCGTTCTGGTACATCGCGGTTGCGCCGCAATGCGAGAATTCGCCAGTCTGGTCGTTGGTGAAAGCGCCGCCCTTCCAGTTACCCACACTGATCGTGCCGTAGGGCCCGCGCGCTTCGGCAGCACAGACGAGACCAAGTACGCTCAGAAAGAGAGCGAGGACGACGACGCAACGTTTCATGACCAGCCTCCCCAGCATGAAGGCGAGCATATTTAACTTTGCAACCGATGTCCAAGGGACTGAGGGACGCTATCTTGCACGGCCGTGCGGGGCGTCCCGCTTCCGGCCGAAATGACAGCCCGCCGTGGCTAGCGCGGCTCCGGCACGGCACCCGCATCTGAAGGGCGGGCCACTGAACCGTCAGCCAGAACGAGTGACGGCGGACGAGGGGTTCTCAGCCACCTCCGCGGACCACATCGAAGGCGCGCGCTTGCGAAGGCGATGCAAGACCATTTTCAAGCATAAGGGGTATGGTGTTCGATGCCCGATTTAGCGATTTAGCGCTGTGATATCGCGAGCGCCGCCAGCACAGTCCGGTTATTGATTTCAAGCTTCTGATAAATGTGATGGAGATGCACTTTGATTGTGCCTTGGGAAATGTTCAACCTGCGCGCAACGGCTTTGTTCGACAATCCTTCGGACACCAGACGCATGATTTCACGCTCCCGCTCCGTCAGAACCGCCAGCACATTGTTGTTGGCACCATCCGCCTGCTTGCCAGCTGGAACGAGGTCTGGCGACGGTCCGGGAAGCAGACTCCCCTCGATGACCAGCCTGAGAGAATCCAGCAAAATTTCGGGGCGCGCCTGCTTCGAGATGGCACTGCATGTACCGGCGATAATTGCCGCTGCGACATCACCGTGTGCGATTTCTTCGGAAAAGAAGACTAGCCGCGTCGGAAGACTCTCGGCATTCACAATAGCGAGGACGTCAGATCCGGTCAGGTCTGGCAAGAAGTCCCCGAGAAGTGCGACATCGGGCTCCAGAGTTCGAATAGCCGCGAGGCAAGTCGCTCCCTCGCTGCACGACGCAACAATCTCAAAGTCAGGCTGCGACGCGAAAACCGACGTCAAGCCCTGTAGAACGATCGGATGACGATCTGCAATCACCAATCGGGTGCCACGCATGAGCCGTCCTTAGCCCTGCCCCTCAAATAAAATCCCACCGCCCGCGCCACTTCTCGAAACTTCTATGCCGGGCGCGCGTGATGCGTAGGCTGCGTAATCTGCAAGATTGCGAATATCTGAAACGAAAAATATTACCGAAAACCTATACGCCTAAATCATCTCAAACCTTGTGATCGCCCAAACACGGTTCCGTCAATCCCAAGTCGAATCACTTAATCGTGGCGCTATGCCTCCTTCCGTGCACTGCAGTATACCCAACGATATATAGGGATATCGTGAATTCAAATCTAAACTGCCATAGTTTGGAGTGGGGGCGCAATTTCTGCACCAATTCGACACAGGATTTGCACGCCAGGTTCCCGCCCATACCGAAATGCGCGTAAGTCAACAGCAGTCGCTTCGACAGACCATAAGGGGCGCGTTCAAGCCGCCCGCATCACAAGTTCGCGTTCAGCGTTGGGAGTATTGCCATGCGGAGGAAGCTCTTTCTTCCGGTTATCCTCATTGGAAAAAGCATTTTGCTCAGGGAGGGCTTGGCTAGAATTCTTCGTGCGGGGCACTTCCGCATAGTTGCCTCCGTATCGAACGCCGGTGAGCTGCCGCCAAGCAAATCAACATCCCATCCACTTTTCCTGATCGTCCATACCGGAGATGATTTCGATTCCGCCGTCGAGCAAATCGACATTTTCAGAAGCCGGCATCCAAACGGAAGAATTGCGATCGTTGCCGATCAGTATCGGCCGCGCGACCTCACCTCGGCGTTTCGCGCAGGGGCCAACGGATACTTCGTCAACGTGGTCACCTGTGACAGATTCGTTAAATCCCTAGAGCTCGTGTTTCTGGGAGAAACGATTTTCCCGTCATCATTTCTGTCATTCATACTCGATACCAACACGAGCCCGGTTGATCGTGCGAGAAATGATTCCAGCAGCGCTCAATCCGGCGGGCCGATCATTCTCGCGACAGAAGACGCGGCCGCGCACCTGCTTTCCCCGCGGGAGAAATTGATTCTGCATTGCCTGATCGAAGGCGACTCGAACAAATGCATCGCGCGCAAAATGGATATTGCCGAGGCGACCGTCAAAGTCCACGTCAAGGCGATCCTCCGCAAGATCCGGGTCCAGAATCGTACCCAGGCGGCGATTTGGGGAATGAACAACGGGTCGCAAATGAAACTGGAAAGCGGCGTCTCTCCGCTGCCAATGCCGACCATCGGCAAGTCGTTTACAAGCGAGCCCAAGGCCGTCTCGGAGCCAAGCGATTAGAGTTATAGAGTCAGTGACGGCTCCGCAGATCGAGGCGGTGATGGCGCAGGCTCATTCCGGCGGGCAACCGCAATCCTGCGGTCGGCCGCCGGCATCAGCGACGCCTGTCCTCAACTTTCAAATCATGTCGCAGGGCTGGGTGTGGCCTAGGCTGCATGGCCTCGCGCCGGCTCGCGCACCTTCGACCTCGTCCCGGAGCGCGGCTGAGTGACCGGCCGGCCCTCTCGAACTCGGCTTCCCTGCTTCGATTGCAACTCGTCGAAGTACGCAATCGTTCGCTGCAACCCCTCCGCAAGCATCACTTTTGGCTGCCAGTTCAATAGTTCCTGAGCCAGGCTGATGTCCGGACGACGCTGTCTTGGGTCGTCCTGCGGCAGAGGACGATGGACGATCCGCGCCCGGGAGCCGGTCATCTCGATCACTTTCTCTGCCAGGTCGAGGATCGTAAACTCGTTCGGATTTCCGCAGTTGATCGGACCGGTTACTGTATCTGGCGTATTCATCAGACCGATCATTCCCCCGACCAGATCATCAACGAAGCAGAACGACCGCGTCTGTTGCCCGTCGCCATAGATGGTTATGGGCTGATTGTTGAGGGCCTGCACGATGAAATTTGAAACGACACGACCGTCGTTCGGCTGCATGCGCGGCCCGTAGGTGTTGAAAATCCGCAAGACCTTGATTCTCAGACGGTGCTGCCGGGCGTAGTCGAAGAACAATGTCTCCGCGCAGCGCTTGCCCTCGTCGTAGCAGGAGCGCGGCCCGATAGGGTTCACGTGCCCCCAATAGGTTTCCTGCTGCGGGTGAACTTCGGGGTCGCCGTAGACCTCGGATGTCGAAGCTTGCAGTATCCTGCCTCGCAACCGCTTGGCCAGGCCAAGCATGTTGATGGCGCCGAGCACGCTCGTCTTGGTCGTCTGTACCGGATCCCATTGATAGTGAACGGGCGACGCCGGACAGGCGAGATTGTATATCTCGTCGACTTCCACATAGAGGGGAAAGGTCACATCGTGCCGAAGGAGCTCGAACCGAGGATGGTCCCGCAGATGTTCGATGTTGCGCCTGGTCCCGGTAAAAAAGTTGTCGACGCAGAGCACCTCACAGCCGCTTTGCAGCAGGCGTTCGCAGAGGTGCGAGCCGATGAAGCCCGCGCCGCCGGTAACCAGGACGCGGCGTGGAAGCCGTATTGCGTCGGGGCGAGAAGGAGTTTCGGTAGTTGGCGCAGCGGTCTGGGTCGAGCTGACTGCATAGTTCATCGCATCACACTCCGAAAGCCACATGTAATCTTGCAGACAACACCGATGCGCCCCACATCGAGTTTCCTGATCTTCATGATAGGGATTTCCTCGACGCATGTTCGTGACGCAGAAGGGGTACTTCCCGCGCCGGAGCTACTTTGCGCCGGTTGCACCGATTACGGCCGGCAATGTCGCGATCAGAATATAGAGGTCCAGCCAGAGAGAACGGTTCTTGACGTACAAACTGTCTTCCGCGCGTTGCACGGCGAGGTCGCCATTGCTGCGCGATGAAATCTGCCACAAGCCGGTCAGTCCCGGCGGAACGCTCGCCCTCAGCGCCCGGAATTCGGCATCGAACGCATCCATGTGGTAGGCCGGAAACGGCCGCGGCCCTACCAGACTCATGTCGCCGCGAACGACATTCCAGAGCTGAGGCAGCTCATCAAGGCTGGCGCGCCGCATCAGAGTGCCGACATGCGGTAGAATGCGAGGGTCCTGATCCAGCTTGAAATGCCGCTGCCATTGTTCGCGCAACTCGGGAGAGCTCGCGAGCACGCGCTCGAGCCGCTCTTCCGCATCTTTGTACATCGTGCGCAGCTTGAAGATTCTGATCGGCCTGCCGAACTGGCCGACACGCCATTGGCCGTAAAAGACTGGACCGGGATCAGTCAGCTTGATGGCTAGGGCAAGCAACGCAATGAGTGGCGCGGCAGGAATGAGGAGGGCCAACGCAACGATAATATCGATGGCCCGCTTTAGTTGCGCGCTGTAGGCGCCAGGCTCGCCATTCAGTTCGATGGCGACGAAGCGTCCCGCATTCCGAACCTGAAGACCGAACGTTGGAAATTCGCCCAATCGGGTGACCACCAGGACCTGCTTGGCACGCAGGCGATAAAGCGCCGCAGGAGCCTGCGGAAGGATGGTCTCGTCGGGCACTACTATGACTTCCGCACCGCCCTCACCATGCCATCCATCAAGCGTACCGAGCGTGGGCAATCCAGAACTCGGATCGTAGCCCGCTTGCGCCACAAATTCATCCACTACAGTGTTGGGTCGCGCCTCATCGTCAATGAACCCTATCGGCCGCAGTCCGCAGCCTGGATAACCGAGCAACAGGCGCGCAATCGCACGGCTGCTCGCGCCGGTTCCCAGAATGGCGGCCGGCGCCCCCCCAAGGCCGAACCTTGCAATCAAGCTGCGGACCACGTGCTCGATCCAAAGGCCGAGCACGGGGGCAACCACGCCGACTATCGGCACGACAGCAAGCTGAACCAGTGAGCCCGTGCGGATCCACATCAGTACCCCTGCGAAAACGAACAGCAATGTTGCGCTTATTCGCAGCCGGAACAGCTCCATGGGGTTTCTGATGTTGGTCCGATAGAGGCCGAGCGAGCAGTTGATGCCGAGCAGTAGCAGCAGGAGCAGCCCCGCTTGCACACGCATCTTGCCGACCAGACCGACATCACCGGTTGCCGCGGAGACAATCACAGCGGCTGCAGCGATACCAACGGCGCCCGACACAAGATCGCCGGCAAACATAACCGCGCTGAGCAGACGCGGCTTTATCCGTTTCTCGCCACGGCGGGCCTGTCCGCCTGCACCGAGTGGCTCGCCGCGGGACGGCGGCAAAGTGTGGGCCACGCGGGCATCGAGGTTCGACATGAGTTATCAACCGTCGGATGACGCCGCTAAACCGGCTCCTTGAACACCCTATTCAGCCGCCACGGCTGCGCCGGGGATCCTGTTTTCGGCCGAGGCCGCGATCTGTTCCGCAATCCAGTGATAAGTTGGCACGATCCCCTTGCGCAAGGTCATGCGCGGCTCCCACTGCAGCACTTCACGCAGCCGCGTATTGTCACTGTTTCGGCCGCGTACTCCCTGCGGCTTGGTAAGATCGTGCACGAGGGACAGCTTCTTCTCCGATACCCCGATCACGATCTCGGCAAGTTCATCGACAGTCACAAGTTCGTCGGTGCCGAGGTTGAGAGGCATTGCGTGGTTCGACCGCATGATGCGATGGATTCCCTCCACGCAGTCATCGATATACATGAACGAACGGGTCTGCTTGCCGTCTCCCCAGACTTCGATCCGGCCGGGATCCTGGGCGCTCGCGACCTTGCGGCACATCGCTGCCGGCGCCTTCTCGCGCCCGCCATCATAGGTGCCTAGCGGGCCGTATACGTTGTGGAAGCGCACGACACGCGTAGTCAGCCCATAGTCCTCCGTGTAGTACTGGCAGAGCTTCTCGGCATAGAGCTTCTCCAGGCCGTACCCCTCTTCCGGCTGGGCCGGAAACGCATCTTCCTCGCGTAGTGGCGTTACGTCTGGGGAAGTCTGCAGGCCGTGCGGATAGACGCACGCCGACGAGGAAAACAAGAACCGCTCGACATTGGCGCTTCGCGCCGCTTCGAGCATGTACAGGTTCATCAAGGAGTTATTGTAAGCGATCCCGGCGTGTGATGCGGTAATGTATCCAATGCCTCCCATGTCAGCCGCCAGGTGGTAGACGAGCTGCATTCCAGCGGTGCATGTCTGACAATTCTTGAGCTCGCGAAGGTCAAGCAGCATGAATTCGTCGGCATCGGTGCCGCTGTACTCGGGCCGCTTGATGTCGGCGCCGCGAACGCGATAGCCAGCCGCTTTCAAATACGAGACCAGATGATGGCCGATGAACCCGCCTGCTCCTGTGACCAATGCCCAGGGTTTCGACGCTTTTGCCATTTTGCCTTCTCCATCACAGACGTGATTCATACCGGTGAGCGTGTACCGACGTTACGGCGGAGGACGGCGTGCTCAAGCGCCAAGAAGAGGTAGCTCGAAAAGAGACGAACCGCATTTATGGAAATGCGCGCGAGCTTGTGCTAGCACGTCCCGGCGCGGTGCCAACCGCAGCGGAGTGCGTGACGTCGCGCACAGCCGCGCGGCAAAGGTTGTTTGCCGAAGCTGATGTAGAAGTCCGAGGATTGCGTCATGCCCGGCGAGACATCAGCGTAGTCAGTGGGATCCGATTTCGAGCGTGTTGCGGCCGCGATATCTGCCATTGCGGATGGCAGGTGAGTGTTGGGGTGGAGCCGGTGAGAGAACCAGCGAGGGCGATCCTTTATGTATCTGCCTTATGACCCGCTACGGGAGGCCATTCTCCTAGAGCTCAACAGGGCGATCAGCGCTCGTCGCGCTCAAGGAGCTTCGTACGAAGCCCTGGGCAGGGAATATGGTCTATCGACGAGAGCTATCCATCGACTCGCAGGGTGCGATGACCGGATGGCTGAGAAGCGCATTGCCAAAGCCAGGCTTCGAAGCCGCCCCAAGTCACGTCTGCTCTGACGACCGGACCGACGAAGGCTTGGCGTTCAGAAGTCTTGGCGCTCAATTGATCCCCGCGGCGGGGCGGCCATCCGCGGGATCTGCAGGGACCGTACTTCCGGTCCGCAAGGGGCGTTCGGATTCGGCCGCCTTCTCTCCGGAAGTATCGGACCGGTCCGGAATCGGGTCGGGCGTAGTTGGAAATAGCGACCCGACTTGCACAATGTCTCCCGGCTGAAGCAGAAAGTCGACCGCAGCTGCATACTTCACATTCGTATTGCCGTTGGCGCGGATCACGGTTATGGCTGCCTGCTCCGCCTGCTCCATAGTCAATAATCCGGCCTGCCGTGCGTAGGTCGCGCGCATCCGCTGCGCGGCCGGAAGGCTCACGGTTAACTCCAAGAGCGATCGCTCAGTATCACGCAATTCGGTCAATACACGGCGCTGATACCCATTGCTCAGTTCGGCAACCTTGAACATTACTTCACCGATCAGGAGTTCAGCCTTGAGCGCATCCGACT
>JAEZEU010000234.1 GCA_023432885.1 Pseudomonadota bacterium
CCCTCGCCCGGCCCGAGGCCGAACCAGCCGCCGTTGAAGAAGGCTTCCATCGCAGTGTCGACCTGGAAGGTATCGCCCGAGGCCGGGTTCATGAAGCGTTTGATGCGCCCCGCGACATGGGGCACGAAGAGGTAAGCGCCGAACAGGCCAAGACCTGCGGCGCCCGCGAGCCCGAGCACCCAGATCATCCGCATGCCCGCGATGAAGAACAGCGCGCCCCACACCATCAGGATCAGCATGGTCTGGCCGAAATCCGGCTCCATCACCAGGAGCACGACCAGTGTCAGGAGCAAGGTCAGCGCTATCGAGGTCGCAGGCATTTCCGGGCGCTTGGTCGATTCCGCGAACAGCCAGGCCGCGACGACGACGAAGGCTGGTTTTGCGGATTCGGAGGCCTGGATGTTGACGCCGAGAAGCGTGATCCAGCGCCTGGAGCCCTTCACTTCCGGGCCGAACAAGAGCGTCGCGACGATCAGCGCGATGCTGAGCGCGAACACAATCAGCGCGGTGCGCCGGATCTGCCGCGGTGACAGGAAGGAGACGCCGACCAGCACGATGAAGGCCGGAGCCAAGAACATCACGTGCCGGCTGAAAAAGTGGAAGGGATCGAGCCCGATCCGGGTCGCGACCGGCGGGCTGGCCGCCAGCGACAGGATCACCCCGCACAGCATCAGCACGAGGATAGCGCCTAACAGCGGCTTGTCGACGGTCCACCACCAACCGGACAGCGGGGTGCGTTCTTCGCGGGAGATCATGGGTGTCCTCAATGGGCAGAGGTCTGTCCCATTGGTGGCGGAGGTTGGTTACCGAGGGGTTAATGAAGTCGGTAACTTTTGAGGGAAGCGAAGTGCAGCCGCACATATCGGTGTCATACCCCGCACATGCGGGGTATCCACTACGCCGAGACTTCCCGGCTCAAGCTGAATTGTCTCTGGAATACTGGATCGCCCCCGGAGCCCCTGTCATTGGGCGGCGCGTCCGCGCCGGCCCGGTGGCGGGCGATGACAACGGGGGCTCACACCACCGGCTTCACACCGGGCAGCGCGGTGACGAGGTCGCGGAAGGCGGCGCCGCGGATTTCGAAGTGGCGGTACTGGTCGAAGGAGGCGCAGGCGGGCGACAGCAGCACGACGGGATCGGCGAGGCCCGAGGCTTCTGCGTCACGCGCGGCGTTGGCGACCGCGACATCAAGCGTCTGCGAAATCTCGTGCGGCACGCGGCCGCCGAGGGTAGCGGCGAATTCAGCTGCGGCCTCGCCGATCAGATAGGCCTTCTTGATGCGCGGGAAATAGTCCGTAAGACCCGTGATGCCGCCGGCCTTCGGCTTGCCGCCGGCGATCCAGAAGATCTCGCCGAACGACGAGAGTGCATGCGCGGCGGCATCGGCATTGGTGCCCTTGGAGTCGTTGACGAACAGCACGTTGCCGCGGCGGCCGACCTGCTCCATGCGGTGCGCCAGGCCCGGAAAGCTGCGCAGGCCGTTTTGCAGCGTCTCCGCACTGATGCCCATGGCGAGCGTGCAGGCCGCGGCGCAAGCGGCGTTCTGCGCATTGTGCAGGCCGCGCAGCGAGCCGATGCCGCCCAGCCGCGCGACCTCCGTGCGGGCGCCGCCGGCGGCGCGGACGATCGTCTCATGCTCGACATAGATGCCACTCGCAAGCGGGTTCCTCACGGAGACTCGCACGACATTTTTGCCCGATCGCTCGAGGCGGTCGGCAATGTTGCGGCACCAACTATCGTCCACGCCGACGATGCTGGTGCCCTGCGGCTGCACGCCGGCGACGAGGCGCTCCTTCACCGCGGCGTAATTCTCCAGCGTGCCGTGGCGGTCGATATGGTCCTCGCTGACGTTGAGCAGGATGCCGACGGAAGGATCGAGCGAGGGCGCAAGATCGATCTGGTAGGACGACATCTCGATGACGTGCACGCGGCCCATGCGCGGCGGCTCGAGCGAGAGGATCGCGGTGCCGATATTGCCGCCCATCTGGGTGTCGTAGCCGGCGAACTTTGTCAGATGCGCGATCAGCGCCGTGGTGGTGGATTTTCCGTTGGTGCCGGTGATGGCGACGAACGGCGCGTCCGGCGCGTGACGGCGGCGTTCGCGGCAGAACAGCTCGACATCGCCGACCACCTCGACACCGGCCTGGCGCGCCATCAAGACGCTCCAGTGCGGCGCCGGATGGGTCAACGGCGCGCCGGGGGTGAGAATCAGGGCGGCGAAATTGTTCCAGGATACGCTGCGCAGGTCCGCGGTGATGAAGCCGGCCTGCGCCGCCTTGGCGACGTTGTCCGGATTGTCGTCGGCGGCGATGACTTCGGCGCCGCCCGCCTTCAGCGCGTGACAGCTTGCGAGTCCCGAGCCGCCGAGGCCAAATACCGCGACCGTCCTGCCCGCGAAGGAGGTGACGGGGATCATTGATTAGCCCACGGTCATTCCGGGCCATGCGAAGCATGAACCCGGAATCTCCATGTAAGTAATCTCTGGATTCCGGGTTGCCGCTTCCCGGCCCCCCGAATGACAGGTGTGGGTCCGCAGCGCCATCAGCGCAGCTTCAGCGTGGAGAGACCGGCGAGCGCCAGCATCACCGAGATGATCCAGAAGCGGATCACGATCTGCGGCTCGGTCCAGCCCTTCTGCTCGAAATGATGGTGCAGCGGCGCCATTCGGAACACGCGCTTGCCCGTCAGCTTGAACGAAGCGACCTGCACGATGACGGAAATCGCCTCGACCACGAACAGGCCGCCGATCACCGCCAGCACGATCTCGTGCTTCACCGCTACCGCAGTTGCCCCCAGCATGCCGCCAAGCGCGAGCGAGCGGGTGTCGCCCTTGAAGATCGAAGCCGGCGGCGCGTTGAACCAGAGGAAGCCGAGGCCGGCACCCAGCACCGCGCCGCAGACCACCGCGAGTTCGCCGGTGCCGGCGACGTAGTTGATCTGCAGATAGTCGGAGAACACGGCGTTGCCCGTCAGATACGAGATCATGCCGAAGCTGGCC
>JAEZEU010000279.1 GCA_023432885.1 Pseudomonadota bacterium
TGCGGGGAATGATTACAGACGTTGACGAAAATTCGAATGACGTATTTCCCTCGATTCCAGCCTCGCGCGCTTTCTTCTTCTGGCCCTCTTCAGGGGCGCTTCTTAGGGGGAGGTTACTGTTTCGCCAACGGCAGCCTGGTGCTCTCCTTCAGCCGGTCTAGCACGATCGATGAGCGCACATGCGCAACGCTCTGGTGCGGCATCAGCACGTTGTTGACGAGGTCCGACAGGCCTTTGAGGTCGCGCAGCACCACCTTGAGGACGTAGTCCGCGTCGCCCGTGAGCGAATAGGCCTCCTGAATGTCGTCGACCCGACCCACCAGCGCGCGAAACTTCTTCGCATTGTCGGGCGAATGGGTGGCAAGCGTCACCTGGATGAACGCGATCAGGTTGAAGCCGAGCGCTTCGCCGGAAAGATCAGCGTGATAGCCAGCGATCACCTTCTCCTCCTCCAGCCGCATCCGCCGCCGCGAGCATTGCGAGGCCGACAGGCCGACGAGATCGGCGAGCTGCTGGTTGGTAAGGCGGCCGTCATCCTGCAGTGCAGCCAGCATCTTGAGATCGAAGGCGTCTGTCTGGATCACGCGTAGAATGCCTTTTTGGTGCATGAATCGTGCACAAATGTAGCAGTATATGTCTCCATTTGCACGCACCTTGCGCGGATTCGGGGTGAAGATGCTCGAAATCGAGTTCCGGGAGATCAGCCATGGGTCCGTTTCCACACGACGCGCCGCCTGCCACCATCAGCGCCGACAACCCGATGGGCACGGATGGCTTTGAGTTCGTCGAATATGCGCATCCCAATCCCGGGGAATTGCACGCGCTGTTCGCCCTGATGGGCTTTGTACCCGTCGCCCGTCACAAGACGAAGAAGATCACGGTCTATCGCCAGGGCGACGTCAATTATCTCGTCAACGAGGAAACAGGCGCCCACGGCTGCAATTTCGTCGCCGCGCACGGTCCCTGCGCGCCGTCGATGGCGTTCCGCGTCGTCGACGCGCAGCAGGCCTATGCGCGAGCGATTGCGCTCGGCGCCGAGCCGGCAGGCATTTCATCGCAGGAGAAGACGCTCGACGTTCCCGCCATCAAGGGTATCGGCGGCAGCCTGCTCTATTTCGTCGACCGTTATGGCGCGAAGGGGTCGGCTTATGATGCCGAGTTCGAGTGGCTCGGAGCGCGCGACCCGCGGCCCGCGGGCGCCGGTCTCTATTACATCGATCATCTCACCCACAACGTCCATCGCGGGCGCATGGATGTCTGGACCGGCTTCTACGCCAAGCTGTTCAACTTCCGCCAGATCCGCTTCTTCGACATCGAGGGCCGGGCCTCGGGCCTGTTCTCGCGCGCGCTGACCAGCCCCGACGGCAAGATCCGGATTCCGATCAACGAGGATGCCGGCGACTCCGGGCAGATCGAGGAATACCTCACCGTCTACAAAGGCGAGGGCATCCAGCACATCGCCTGCGGCGTGCGCGATATCTACCGCACGGTCGAAAGCTTGCGCCAGGCGGGCCTGCCCTTCATGCCGTCGCCGCCGGACACCTATTTCGAGAAGATCGACACGCGCCTGCCGAAGCACGGCGAGGATGTCGCCCTTTTGCAGAAGAACGGCATCCTGATCGACGGCGAGGGCGTGGTCGATGGCGGCCAGACCAAGGTACTGCTGCAGATTTTCTCGGCCAATGCCATCGGGCCGATCTTCTTCGAGTTCATCCAGCGCAAGGGCGACGACGGATTCGGCGAAGGTAATTTCAAGGCGCTGTTCGAATCGATCGAGGAAGACCAGATCCGCCGCGGCGTGCTCAAGGTCGAGCACGGTCACGCGGCGTAATCGCTGCGTCGGGAAGGGCAGGCTAGCGTTGCATGAGCGGGGTGTTACGCCTCTTACCGCTTCCACGCGCTCGCAAGCTGAGAAATATCCGCCTTCTCGGCTTCTCTGATAGCCGATGGCGTGCGCGAGAAGCGGGGAGCCGGTGCAGGCTGGGTGACGCCGTGGCGCTCAACGAAGACCTTGCGCGCGGCCATGTGCGGATGTTTCGGCGCTTCCGCCATGGTGAGGATCGGTGCGAAGCAGATGTCGGTGCCTTCCATGATCTTGCACCACTCCTCGCGCGACTTGCTCTTGAACACCTTCGCCAGCTTCGCTTTCAGCGCGGGCCAGGCCTTGGGGTCCATCTGCGCGTCGAAATCGGCATCGGTCAGGCCGGCATGCTTGCGCAGCAGTGCATAGAACTGCGGCTCGATCGAGCCGATCGAGATGAAATTGCCGCAGGAGCATTCGTAGACGCCGTAAAAATGCGCGCCGCCGTCGAGGAAATTCTGGTCGCGGCCTTCGGTCCAGCGGCCGATCGCGGTCATGTCGAAGAACATCGACATCAGCGAGGCCGCCCCATCGCACATCGCCGCGTCCACCACCTGGCCCTTGCCGGACTTGGAGGCCTCCAGCAGCGCTGCCAGCACGCCGACCACGAGATAGAGCGCGCCGCCGCCGAAGTCGCCGACGAGATTGAGCGGCGGCACCGGCTTCTCCTTCGTGCCGATCGCGGCCAGCGCGCCGGTGATTGAGATGTAATTGATGTCATGTCCAGCGGCGTTGGCGAGTGGGCCGTCCTGGCCCCAGCCGGTCATGCGGCCATAGACGAGCTTGGGGTTGCGCGCGAGAACGACGTCGGGGCCCAAACCCAGCCGCTCCATCACGCCGGGACGAAAACCCTCGATCAGCGCATCGGCGCCCGCGAGCAGATCGAGCACCTGCGCCACCGCGGCCTTGTCCTTCAGATCGAGTTCGACCACCTTGCGGCCGCGGCCGGCGACCGATTTCAGATTCTTGCCGGCGCCGACGCGGTCCAGCGTCACCACCTCGGCGCCCATGTCCGCCAGCATCATGCAGGCGAACGGGCCGGGGCCGATGCCGGCGAATTCGACGATGCGGAAACCGGCGAGCGGGCCGGAGGTTTTGGTGGCGGCGTGGGACGCTGGTTTGTCGAGCACGGTGCTTCCTCGAATATTCTAGTTAGCTGACTAGCTAAACTCTCTCGTCTTCACGGTCCAGTGGCAAGCAAATCCTGGCTCGGAAACAGTGCGGCGCGCATCGCTGCGCGCCGCATGCATGGGTCGGGGAATGATAGATCAGCCGGCGGCTTGCACTGCGCGCTGCGCCATCACCTTGATCAAATTGGCGCGGTAATCGGATGAGCCATGGATGTCGCTCAGCAGGCCGTCGGCCGCGATCTTCACGGCATCGAGCGCGCTCGCCGACCAATTCGCCTTCAGCGCCGCCTCGATTGCAGGAACCCGCATGACACCGCTCTGGGACGCGCCGGTCGCCGCCACGCGGACGTCGCCGCCCGCTGTCCTGGCCACGAACACGCCGGTCAGCGCAAAGCGCGAGGCCGGATGCGGGAATTTGGCGTAGCCGGCCTTGGCGGTGACGGGAAACGAGACGGCGGTGATGATCTCGCCGTCCTCCAGCGCCGTCGAGAACAGGCCCTTGAAGAACTCGTCCGCGGAAATCGTGCGCTTGTTGGTCTTGATGCTGGCATTGAGCGCCAGCACAGCGGCGGGATAGTCCGCGGCGGGATCGTTGTTGGCGAGCGAGCCGCCGATAGTGCCGCGATAGCGGACGGCAGGATCGCCGATCTGCGAGGCGAGACTCGCAAGCGCCGGGATCGCCTTCTTCACGGCATCGTTCTGGGCGACATCGTAATGCGTCGTCGCGGCCTTGATCTCGATGCCGTTGCCGGTTGCCGCGACGCCGACCAGATCGCTGATCTTCGCCAGATCGATCACATCGGACGGTGATGCAAGCCGCTGCTTCATGACCGGAAGCAGCGTCTGGCCGCCGGCCAGATACTTCGCTTCCTTGCCTTTGGCAAAGAGAGCGGCGGCCTCGTCGACCGAGGAAGCGCGGTGATAAGTGGTCTCGTACATGTGCTTCCTCCCTTAGCCGTGAATCGCGTGCCAGACGCGATCGGGTGATGCCGGCATCTCCAGCCTGTTGTGGCCGATGGCGTCGGTGATGGCGTTGATGACCGCGGCCGACGCGCCGATCGCGCCGGCCTCGCCGCAACCCTTGACGCCGAGCGGATTGCCCGGACACAGCGTCGTGGTATGCGACACCTTGAATGATGGCAGGTCATCGGCGCGCGGCATGGTGTAATCCATGAACGACGCCGTCACCGGCTGGCCGTCGGCATTGTAGACGGCCTGCTCCAGCAGCGCCTGGCCGATGCCCTGCGCCAGCCCGCCATGCACCTGGCCCTCGACGACCATCGGATTGATCAGACGTCCAAAGTCGTCGGCGGCGACAAAATTCACGAACGAGGTCTTGCCGGTAGCGGCATCGACCTCAACCTCGCAAATATATGCGCCGGCCGGGAAGGTGAAGTTGGTCGGGTCGTAGAAGGCGGTTTCCTTCAGGCCCGGCTCCATGCCCTCGGGCAGATTGTGCGCGGTGTAGGCCGCGAGCGCGACCATCGGCAGCGCGATCGACTTGTCGGTGCCGGCGACCTTGAACTCGCCGTTCTCGATGACGATGTCGTTCTCGCTGGCTTCCAGCGCATGGGCTGCGATCTTCTTGGCCTTGGATTCGACTTTCTCCATGGCCTTGATGATGGCCGTGCCGCCGACCGCGATCGAGCGCGAGCCGTAGGTTCCCATGCCGAACTGCACCTTGTCGGTGTCGCCGTGCACGATGGATACCTGGCTGATGGGAACACCGAGGCGCTCTGCGATCAGCTGGCAGAATGTCGTCTCGTGGCTCTGCCCGTGGCTGTGCGCGCCGGTGAGCACCTCGATCGTGCCGACGGGGTTGACGCGGACTTCCGCCGACTCCCACAGGCCGACGCCGGCGCCCAGGCTGCCGACCGCCTTCGACGGCGCGATGCCGCAGGCCTCGATGTAGCAGGAGACGCCGATGCCTCGCAGCTTGCCTTCGGACTTCGCTTTCGCTTTGCGGGCCGGGAAGCCCGCATAGTCGATCGCCTTCATCGCGGCGTCGATCGAAGCGTGGAAGTCGCCGGCGTCATAAGTCATGATGACCGGCGTCTGATATGGGAATTGCGTGATGAAGTTCTTCTTGCGCAGCTCCGTCGGATCGACCTTCAGCTGCCGCGCCGCCGTCTCCATCATGCGCTCAAGCAGATAGCTCGCCTCCGGCCGGCCGGCTCCGCGATAGGCGTCGACAGGCGTGGTGTTGGTGTAGACGGCAACCACCTCGGCATAGATCGCCGGGATCAGATACTGTCCCGACAGCAGCGTCGCGTAGAGATAGGTCGGCACGGCCGACGAGAACAGCGACATGTAGGCGCCGAAATTGGCGTGGGTCTTCACGCGCAAGCCCAGGATCTTGTTGTCCTTGTCGAACGCCATCTCGGCATGGGAGATGTGGTCGCGGCCATGCGCGTCGGTGAGGAAGGCTTCGCTGCGGTCGCCGGTCCACTTCACCGGCCGGCCGACCTTCTTCGACGCCCACAGCGCCACCATTTCTTCAGGATAGATGTAGATTTTCGAGCCGAAACCGCCGCCGACGTCGGGCGCGATCACCCGCAGCTTGTGCTCGGGAGCGACATTGTAGAATGCCGACAGCACGAGGCGGGCGACATGCGGGTTCTGCGACGTCGTGTAGAGCGTGAAGTGCTCTTCCGCCGCGTCGTAGTCGGCGATCGCCGCGCGCGGCTCCATCGCATTCGGCACCAGGCGGTTGTTGGTTAGATCGAGGCTTACCACATTCGCTGCCTTGGCAAAGGCGGCCTTGACGGCGGCTTCGTCGCCGAGGTGCCAGTCATAAATAATGTTGCCCGGCGCTTCCGGGTGCAGCTGCGGCGCGCCCGGCTTGATCGCGGCGCGGACATCGGCCACCGCCGGCAGCTCTTCGTAATCGACGACCACGGCCTCGGCCGCATCGCGCGCCTGGTTCTTGGTCTCGGCGATCACGACCGCAACGGCCTGGCCGACGAAACGCACGGTCTCCGGAGCCATCGCCGGCCACGCGCCCATCTTCATGGGCGATCCGTCCTTCGACGTGATGGCCCAGCCGCAGATCAGATTTCCGATCTTGTCGTCGACAATCTGTTGGCCCGTCAGCACTGCGAGCACGCCGGGCATCTTCATCGCGGCGGAGGAGTCGATGCTCTTCACCCTGGCATGCGCATGCGGGCTTCGTATGAAGTGGGCGTGGGTCAGGCCCACCAGCTTGATATCGTCGACATAGCGGCCTTTGCCGGTGATGAACCGCTTGTCCTCCTTGCGCACGACGCTTGCGCCAATGCCTTCAACGCCCATGTACTGATCCTCCAAACCGGAAATTTGTTGATGTCCCCGCGCTTTCCATCAAAGGCGGCGGATTGAGTTCGGCGAGGTGGGCGGCCGCTATTCCGCGGCCTGCGCGACCTTCATGCGGGAAGCCGCATCCAGCACCGCTTTCACGATGTTGTGGTAGCCGGTGCAGCGGCAGATATTACCTTCCAGCTCGTGCCTGACGGTCGTTTCATCCAGATTGCCGCCATAGCGGTTCACGATGTCGATCGACGACATGATCATGCCCGGGGTGCAATAGCCGCACTGCAGGCCGTGGTTGTCGCGGAAGGCGGCCTGCATGGGGTGCAGATCGTCGCCCTTGGCGATGCCTTCGATGGTGGTGACGTTGCTGCCGGCCGCCTGTGCCGCCAGCACGGTGCAGGATTTTACCGCGCGGCCGTCGATGTGGACGACACAGGCGCCGCATTGGCTGGTATCGCAACCGACATGGGTGCCGGTCAGATTGAGATTTTCCCGCAAGAGATGGACCAGGAGGGTCCGGTCCTCGACGTCGACCGAGACCGCCTTTCCGTTCACTGTCAGCTTGACTGTAGACACGCTCACTCCTCCCGATAACGGCTTTTGATTGCTTCCAATTAGAGACAGCGCGGGCCGAAGTTGCAACTGGGATTTTCGACCTGCGACGCGGAAGTGATGGGTGGCACGTCAATGAGGATGGGCAGCCTCCCCCGGCTGAAAGCCGTCACGCCCCCGCAACCGGGGGGAGCACTACGGATTTACGCAGCCTTATCCATTTGGCCTTAGGTTGGCTTGGCGATTGGGTGGCTACAGACCCCGATCCGGCTGGCTGTACCTGAAGGACTTTGGGGGGCGAGGATGGGGGTTTCTAAGCGCGGCCTGCGGCTGCCGGCCCTTCGCTTTCGGGGCAAGATCATGCTCGGCTTTGCGGTCGTGCTGGCGATTACCGCGGTCAGCATGGGTATTGCCTGGCTGGGCTTCGAGCACGTGTCGGCGAGCGTGTCGGCCTACCGAAACAGCGTCGCCGAAGCCGACCTGGCCCGCAATATCGATCGTGAGCTGATCTCGTACCGCTCGCTCGTGCGGTATTACGTCGCGACCGGAAAGGAAGAGGATAGCAAGGCGGCGATTGCGGCCGAAGCCGGCCTGAAGGACGCCATCGATCAGTCGATGCGCAGCACCAGCAACCCCGCCCGGCTTGAGCAGATCACCAAGCTGGCGCGGGAATTCCGCGCCTTTACCAAGATATTTGCCGAGATACTGAAGATCAAGGACGAGAGCGACTACCTGACCAAGAACGGGCTCATGCGCAGCGAAATGTCGCTGGAATACAAGCTCGACGATCTCGCCAGCGCCGCCACGGAAGCCGGCCAGGAGGCAGTGGCCTTCCAGGCCAAGAGCATCACCACCCAATTCCAGGCCATCAAGGTCTTCACCAACAATTTCGTCGTCAGCGGCGATCCGACGGCGGCGACCAGCACGACCAGCCGCCTGAGCTTCCTGGAAAACGCCTTCAGAAATATCCCGACGACCAACGAGAAGATCGAACCGGTCGTCAAGGAGATGAATGCGCTGCTCAAGACCTATCGCGAGGCCTTTGCCAAACTGGTCGAGAACAGGAAGCTGATTGCCGATCTCACCGCTGAAATCGGCGAATCCGCGGAAGTCATCATGAAGGGATCCGCCGCGATGAAGACGGCCCTCGTGTCCGATCAGGCGCGGCTGGAAGCCGAATCCAACGCCACTATCGCCAAGACCGAACGGCTCATCCTGATGCTCGCTATTGGCGGCTTCCTGCTTGGCGCCGTGTGGGCGCTGATGCTGGGGCGCGGTATCTCTCGGCCAATGACGGCGATGTGCAAGGCGATGCGCGAACTCGCCAGCGGCAATTTCGATGTCGTGCTGCCGGGACTCGGCCGCAGGGACGAACTCGGCGAGATGGCGGGCGCGGTCGAGGAATTCAAGATGCAGGCCATCGCCAAGGCCGAGCGCGACGCCGCGACCCAGGAAGCGCAGAACAGGGCGAGCGCCGCCGCGCGCCGTCAGGAGCTCATCCGTTTCGCCGACCAATTCGAGACGGCGGTCGGCTCCATCGTTTCCAATGTGTCGGCTTCCGCTGCACAGCTGGAATCGGCCGCCGGTAAGCTGACGCGCACGGCGGAGACGACGCAGTCGCTTTCCAGCCAGGTCGCGGCATCCTCCGGCCAGGCTTCCAGCGACATGCAGTCGGTGGCGGCGGCGACGGAAGAACTATCCGCCTCCGTCAGCGAGATCGGGCGGCGGGTCCGCGAGTCCAACGACATCGCAGTGGCCGCCGTGCGTCAGGCCGAAGAGACCGATAGCCGCATCGGCAAGCTGTCGCGCGCCGCGCAGGAGATCGGCGACGTGGTCAAGCTGATCACCGCGATTGCCGAGCAGACCAACCTGCTTGCGCTCAACGCCACGATCGAGGCGGCCCGCGCCGGGGACGCCGGCCGGGGCTTTGCCGTGGTGGCATCCGAAGTGAAGTCGCTGGCGAGCCAGACCGCGAAGGCGACCGACGAGATCTCCAATCACATCTCGGGCATGCAGGGTGCGACGCAGGAGTCGGTGGCCGCCATCAAGGAAATCGGCGGGACTATCGGCAAGATTTCCGAGATCGCCTCGACCATCGCCAGCGCCGTGGAAGAGCAGGGCTCGGCGACGCAGGAGATCGCCCGCAGCGTGCAGAACGTCGCGCGGGGCACGCAGTCGGCCTCCGAGAATGTCATGCAGGTCAACCGAGGCGCCACCGAAACCGGCTCGGCCTCCGAAGAGGTACTGAATTCGGCGCGCACGCTCTCGGCCGAAAGCACGCGGCTGCGCGAAGAGCTCGACCGCTTCATGGAGAACATCCGCGCAGCGTAAGAAGACTCTGCCGCTTTCATTGCGAGCGAAGCGAAGCCGTTCACAGGACCTTTCGCGGCGCTATGGATTTTTTTGACCGCCTGGGTCCTCGTCATGATGGAAATGCGCCCTGAACGTCTGACAGCTCCTTGTCGGAAAGAATCAATCCCGGCCAAACTGGTGCTTCAACTCGGCCTTCGCTCGTTCCAACCGCGCGCGTTGGGTCTTTGGCAGGGTTTTGCCAGCGCGGTTGATATAGAAGGTCAGCATCGACAGTGCCGAGCGGTAGGCGCCGGATTTGCGGCGCGAAGAGTGCTCGGCTGAACGCTTCAACGATGATGCGATCTTCTTTGCGCTGCTCTGCTTGAATACGCCCTTCTCCAGGTCGAGCGCGTCGCTCTCGCGTGTCACCCGTTGCGACCAGCGGCGCGGCGAGGTCCTTGTTGAACCCGTCTTTCTTGAACCCGTCCTTCTGGTACCCGTCTTCCGCCGCGCGGATTTGGCGGTTCGTCGTGTAGCCTTGCTATTCGCAGGTTTGCGCCGTGAGGCCATTGCTTTCTCCACCACCGAACTGACTGAAAACAGGCGCAAATCCGTGAGGTTCCGGCGTCGCCATGCAGGAACTGCATTGCCGCTGGAACGTTGTTTCAGCGTGGCAGGACTTGGCGCACGCCGAACAGAGGTGAGAAACCTCGGGGGTTCCGATTCCCGAGGGCGTTCCCATTGGTTGCAATGAGCTTGCAAAGGGTCGAGGAAAATCCGGTGCAGGAAGGGTCGGCTTCCGCGCCGCCGCTGGTGCAAGATAGTTCCCGGATTGTCGAGACCAGCGTTCCCGCGCGGCTCGACAATCTGCGCTGGAGCCGCTTTCACACCCGCGTCGTGCTCGCGCTCGGCATTACCTGGATCCTCGACGGCCTCGAAGTGACGCTGGCCGGCGCGTTGGCGGGTGCGCTCAAGGAAAGCCCGGCGTTACGATTCTCCAATTTCGATGTCGGCCTTGCAAACAGCGCCTATCTCGCAGGAGCCGTGTTGGGGGCACTTGGTTTCGGCTGGCTCACCGACCGCATCGGGCGCAGGAAACTCTTCTTCATCACGCTGGCGCTGTATCTGCTCGCCACCGCAGCGACCGCGCTCTCATGGAACGTGCAAACCTATGCGCTGTTCCGCTTTCTCACCGGCGCTGGCATCGGCGGCGAATATACTGCGATCAATTCGACCATCCAGGAGCTGGTGCCCGCGCGCTACCGCGGCTGGACCGATCTCGTGATCAACGGCAGCTTCTGGCTGGGTGCCGCGATGGGTGCCGTGAGTGCCATCGTTCTGCTCGATCCCGCTGTCGTCAGCATCGATCTCGGCTGGCGGCTCGCTTATCTCACCGGCGCCTGCCTCGGTCTCGTCGTATTCATCATGCGGATGTGGATCCCGGAAAGTCCGCGCTGGCTGATGGTTCACGGCCGTCCCGACGAAGCGCATGCGATCGTGGACGAGATCGAGCGAACGGCGGTAGGACATTCGCAGGCAAGCGAGGCGTTTCCGAAGATGCGGTTGAAGATGCGCAGCCACACGCCGCTGCGCGAGGTCGTCCACACTCTGTTCTCGACGTACAGGAAGCGCTCGATGGTCGGTCTCGTGCTGATGGCCTCGCAGGCCTTCTTCTACAACGCGGTCTTCTTCACCTTCGCATTGGTGTTGACCGATTTCTTCGGCATCCCCGCCAGCCATGTGGGCTGGTATATCCTGCCCTTCGCCGCCGGCAATTTTTTGGGGCCGCTGCTGCTCGGTCGCTTCTTCGACACGCTGGGCCGGCGTGCGATGATCGTGTTCACCTATGGCGTGTCGGGCTTGCTGCTGGCGATATCGGGATATCTCTTCTCGATCGGCGCATTGAGCGCGCAATCGCAGACGATCGCCTGGATGGTGATCTTCTTCTTTGCTTCGCCCGCGGCGAGTGCGGCGTATCTCACGGTGAGCGAGACGTTCCCGCTGGAAGTCCGCGCGCTGGCGATTGCGCTGTTCTACGCGGTGGGTACTGGAATTGGCGGAGTCGTCGGTCCCGCGCTGTTCGGCGCGCTGATCGATACGGGCTCGCGGGAGAGCTTGTTCGCGGGCTACCTGTTCGGCTCCGTTCTGATGATTGTGGCGGCGGCCGTCGCCTGGCGTTATAGCGTCGCTGCCGAGAGGCGCCCGCTGGAATCGGTTGCCAAGCCGCTCGCTTCTGTGGAGTAGGACATGATGGATCAGGAACTGGCTGCAATGCCGCTCGAAGACATGGCGCCTGAACAAGAGGAGGCGCTGGAAACCGTTCCGGTGCCGAGTTCGCTGGTGCCGCATCTGAGCGAGACCGCGGTGCTGCTCGACATCGACGGCACGCTGCTCGACCTCATGCCGACGCCGCGCGAGGTTTGGGTGCCGCCCGGCCTTGCGAAGACCTTGAGCCGGCTCTATCGCCGAACCGGCGGAGCGCTGGCGCTGGTCAGCGGCCGCTCTCTCAACGACATCGACCTGATTTTCGCGCCGGATCAATTTCCTGCGGTCGGCGGTCATGGCGCGGAGATGCGGCTCGAGGCCGATGCCGACGCCGTGGCCGCGCATGCGCCGCCCCTGGACAAGGAGCTGAAGCGGCGGCTGGCGGCGATCGCACGGCTCAGCCCGGGAATACTGCTCGAAGACAAGGGATATTCGCTGGCGCTGCACTATCGTCTCGCGCCGCATGCCGAGAAAGCGATCTATGAGGCGGTATCGCTGATCCGCGCCGATCTGCCCGATGCGCCGATCGAGGTGCTGCCGGGCAAGCAGGTCTGCGAGATCAAGCATCCAGGCTTCACCAAGGCGAGCGGGGTGCGCGAGCTGATGTCGCATCCGCCGTTCAAGGGTCGCAAGCCGTTCTTCATCGGCGACGACGTCACCGACGAAACCGTGTTCGCGATCATGCCCGATCTCGGCGGCATCGCCTTCTCAGTCGGCCGCCGGGCCAAGGGTGTGGCGGGCCATTTCGATGCGCCGAGCGACGTGCGCGAGTTCCTTGCGCATCTGCTTGACGATGAAAGGGACGCATCGCTGCCATAAAGCGGCGGGCAGCGCCACAATGATAAACGGGTTTCGCCGCGCACGGCGCGATTACGATTATTTTGCGCATCATCATGTGAGTCGTCTGAAATATCTTTTCGTGCGCTAGCGCGAGTTCCGCGGCACGCGCCAGAATTTGGTTTCAATTCGCAAAGATCGTGGTCAGGAACCATATTGATGAATATCCGTTAAACGACGGACCAGATTCTGGAGGGGACCCGTGAACCTCGTCGTTGTTTCAAATCGCGTCGCGCGCGGCAAAGCCAACGAGCCCATGACGGGCGGCTTGGCGGCTGCGCTATTGCCGGTTGTGGAGAATTCCGGCGCGATCTGGGTCGGTTCCTCCGGTCGTGTTCGCGACGGGAACCAGGAACCGTTTGCCGAAATCGAATCGCTTGGCGCCGGCGCGCTGGCGCTGCTCGACCTGCCTGCCGCGCACTATGGCGGGTATTATGAAGGCTTTGCCAACTCGGCGTTGTGGCCGGCGATGCATTCGCGTCCCGACCTGATTCGCGCAACGCGCGAGGACTATATGTCCTATCGCGAGATCAACGCGTTCATGGCGCGCGCTCTGCTGCGTTTCCGAAAGCCTGATGCCGCGTTCTGGGTGCAGGACTATCACTTCCTCGCTCTCGGCGCGGAGCTGCGGGAGCTTGGCGTCAGCGCGCCGGTCGGCTTCTTCCTGCACACGCCTTGGCCGGCGCGGAACGTGATCGGCAGCGTGCCGCATGCGCGCGAGCTGATCGAGGCGATGCTGGCCTATGATCTGATCGGCTTCCAGACCGAGGAGGATTCAGAGAACTTCCTCTCCTCGGTGCGGCACGAACTAGGCCTGCCTGTGCACGACGGCGTCGTTCTTTCGCGGTATGGCCGCACGCGCGCCGCCGTGTTCCCGATCGGCATCGACGTCGACATGTTCGCGCAATATGCCGCGAAGTCTGCCTCGCATCCGGAAGTATCGCGGCTGCGCCGCAGCCTCAACGGCGAGCGGCTCGCGATCGGAGTAGACCGCCTGGATTATTCCAAGGGCCTGACCAATCGCATCCGCGCCTTCGACAAGATGTGGAGCGATCGCCCTTCGCTGCTGCGCACCGCCTCGCTGCTGCAGATCGCAACGCCCTCGCGCGGTGCGATTGAGGCCTACTGCAATCTGCAGAACGAAGTTGCAAAGCTCGTCAGCGACGTCAACGGCCGTCATGGCGAGATCGACTGGACGCCTATCCGCTATCTCAACAAGGGATTCGGCCAGGCCGTGCTCGCCGGCCTCTATCGCACGGCGCAGGTAGGCGTGGTGACCCCGCTGCAGGACGGCATGAATCTGGTCGCCAAGGAATATGTCGCCGCGCAAAACCCCGCCGACCCCGGCGTGCTGGTGCTGTCGAAATTCGCTGGCGCGGCCAGCGAACTCGACGCAGCGCTGGTGGTGAACCCGCACGACATCGAGGGCATGGCGCGGACGATTGCCGTCGCACTCACCATGCCCCTCACGGAGCGCCGCATGCGCTGGGAGGCGATGATGGCAAAGCTGCGCTGCGGCACCATCCAGCAATGGTTCGCGCGCTTCGTCGAGGAATTGCGTACAACGCACCTGGACAACACGGACGCACTGCCGGAAATGGTGGATGGACCGGCGTTGCGGCCGCGGCGCCCGGCGCAGGCCGGGGCGCGCATGCACTGAATTTTAGTAGCAGTACGAAACACCGTCCAGGACGGTGCAGCGCGCCTTGTTTGGCGCGCTCGGGTTGTCGAACGGCACGACGCCGCTTCCGCTTCCGACGAAAACCCCCTTGCCGACCACCACCGACTGCTTGTTGCCTATGAT
>JAEZEU010000280.1 GCA_023432885.1 Pseudomonadota bacterium
CAGCCAGGGCAGGTTTCTGGTCCCGCCCGCAATGCCCATCTGATCGCGCAGCGGACGCAGCACGTAGTAGCCCGCAAGCAGCGTGAAGAAATACGCGAATGACCACAGCGCCGTCGCCCTTTCGCGCGCCGTGCCGGGCACCCTACGCTGCAACCAGCCCCCGAGAGCCGCAGCGGAAGCCATCATGGTGAAAGCGACAGTTTCTGCCTGAGTTCCGCCGCGCTGACATTCTGGCCGTATCCCGGCGCGCCGCGGTGGACGCGGTGCGCATCGGCCAGTTTGCCGCCCACGACCGGATCAAAGCCGGCATCGCGCACCAGTTGTGCGGCGACCTGGACCGCATCCGGATCATCGCCGGCGATCGGCACCGCCAGCCTGGGAGCAGGGCGGCTCGCTTCGGTCTCGAAGAGCTTGTAGGAAAGGGTGTTGAAGGCGCGCACCAGCCGCGTGCCGGGCAGGTATTTTTGTGAAGTCAATCCAATGCCGTTATGCTCGACCTCGTCGGCAATGGGGCCGTCGCGGCTGGCAACGGCATTGTTGGCGTCAAGCACAATCTTGCCCGCCAGCGATTTGCCGTAGTCCTTGCCGATCTGCGGCAGCGCGCCGAACGGTACTGCAATGAAGACGACGTCGCCAAACGCAATGGCCTGATCGACGGTGCCGGCCTGTGCAAGCGGACCAAGGCGGGCCACCAGGTCATGCAATTCTTCCGGATGACGCGATGAAAAGAAGACCGGATGGCCTGCCTTGATCCAGAGGCTGCCGATCGCGCCGCCGATATGGCCGGCGCCAATAACGCCGATTTTCATCTCGGGACCCGCGGTCGTCTGAGCGGTTGCGGGCGCAGGCCGCAACGCCCTTTGCAGGATAAGCGATCCTGCAGCGCCCAGGAGTGCGCGACGGCCGCGATCGACTGTGAAGTGGTCGGACATCAGCACACCAGTCGCCGATTGCAGGACCTGTCGGATTTCTCGGACTTGTGTCGCTTACAGTACATCCAGCGATCATCACAACGCGGGAAACGTCACAAATTGCGGCCCGGAACCGGTGCTCGCACAGAGTTGATCTGATTGTTTCTCGTGCCGAACGGGGCCACGCATGACATCTGCTTGCGGCATGGCACGCCGCTCTCCCCGCGGCGCCCGCTGGAGCGAAACTGGTACGGTGCCACGCTAGATCTTCGGGAACCGTCGTTGTCTCGATTTCGGCGGGCGGCTGTTCAAGAACGTGCAATAGCCTTCCAGCTTGGCGTGCGACGTTGACAAATGGTCGGCGTCGGCCGCGGTGAATGGAGGTTCCGGAGTATCCGGCCGAGATGACCGCCGCGGAGATGACACCACCACCTTGCATCTACCTTGCATCGCCGGTGAAACTTCGTTTCATGACTTGGTGTCTGTGTGAACGATTCACGGAACACGCTCTGATGTCATTTTCTAACATGGGCAGTGTCCCTCACTTGATTTCCGACTCTGCGTTTCATTCAATTCAGATCGCGGGCAGAAGGGATCAATCAGCATGATCTCTCCGAGTGTGATCGCTGCTAGTGTGACCGCTGCGCAGTCTTCGTCAAATCGAGACGTGAGTCTCGTTGGACGCTGCAAGACCCCGTATCTCTGCAAAAGCAACCGCCACTTTGGAAGCTTTGAGTTGCATCCAGAAAGACTCGTATCGTTGGCCAGCCGTCGTGATGTCAGGCCAACGTCACAAGCCGATGGTGCATTCCCTCTGGAAGCGAGAGGTGTGCCTGATCGGGAGAAGACAATCCCATCCCGCGGGCAGGCGCGATTCCGTCAGCGCCGAGTGGGCTGAAAAATCGACTATCTGCAGGAGGTAGCAATGAGTGCAGACTTGTCCTCAATTCACCACGATGTCGACCACCACATTCGCCCTGGCATCCAGAAGCAGGAGACAGCCTTTGCGCAGACCAATCTGGTCTCGGATGGCTTCGTTCCCGCGATGACGACCGATCCAAATCTTGTCAACCCATGGGGTATAGCTCTCAGCGCGACCAGCCCGTTCTGGGTCTCGGACAATGGCATGGGCGTGACGACGGTCTATACCGGTGCCGGAACCAAGGTGAATGTCGGCGGGCTTGACGCAATCACAATCGCTTCGCCTCCCGGCCAGACCTCGCCGGCCAGCCCTACCGGAGACGTGTTCAATATTGCGGGAAGCGGCTTCAACATCACTAGCGACGGCCATACGGGAGCCTCGGTCTTCATCTTCGCAACCGAGGATGGCACCATATCCGGCTGGAATCCGAACGTGGACGCGGCCAGCTCCGTCCTGGCCGTCGATAACTCGCAGGGCGGTGCCGGAGCCGTCTACAAGGGACTTGCGATTGCACAGACCGGGGATGGCACCTTCCTTTACGCGGCGAACTTCCGGAATGGCACCGTCGATGTCTTCAATGACGACTTCAAGCAGGTGGCAAGCTTTACCGATCACAAGCTGCCGGCCGGCTATGCACCTTTCAACGTGCAGGTTCTGGATGGCCACCTGTTCGTCACGTTCGCGCTACAGGATGCCGACAAGCACGACGACGTCGCCGGTGCCGGCAATGGTTTTGTGGACGAGTTCGACCTGCATGGGCATTTGCTGCACAGGGTGGCATCCGGGGGCGCGCTCAATTCTCCCTGGGGACTTGCGATCGCACCCTCCGGCTTCGGGCAGTTCTCCAATGATCTTCTCGTCGGGAATTTCGGCGACGGCACGATCAATGTCTTCAATCCGAACAACGATCGCTTCCTCGGCAAGTTGGAAGACTCGAGCGGTGCCCCGATCACCATCGGTGATCTCTGGGCACTTGTTCCCGGCACTGGCAACGCCGGCAGTGATCCGAACAAGATCTACTTTACGGCAGGAGTGCAGAACGAGGCGCACGGTCTCTTTGGCAGCCTGTCGGCAATGCCGGAGTCCGATCGGTCGGCCATGTCCATGACAGGACCACATCCACAATCACATTCCCTGCATGGGTAGCAAACGTCGGCCGCTGCATTTTGTAAGCGGCTGCCGCTACCGCGAACCGCGGATACCGCAACTTCGGAAGGGTCGATGACGCATTCGGCCCTTCGCCGCCGTGATACGTAGCTGTACACCGTACATAACGTTGGCGCGGCATTTCGTACTCCAGAACGTCCGGCGTGTTCGGTTCGAATGTTTCTCTGAGGAGGCGCCGTCGTGAACATGTCGATCGGACAGCGTCTCGGTTCGATGAGAAAGCGTTCCCAGCCTGAGTTTCCGGCTGATGCTGGCGGTGGACGCCAGACGGGCGGCGACGCGATCCATCCGCGCGCGCAGGCAGTGATGGTCGCCGCCAGATTCCACGGCGTCGAGTTGGATCCGGGCGAGGTCGTCTCGGTGGGTGCACAGGGCACGCCGTCAGCCGTGGCGCTCTGCGAGTGGGCGCAGAACGCCGGCATGTGGGCGCGAGCCGTGCGGTTGCGTTGGCGCCAGCTTGTGCGCTGCGTGGACGCTGGACCGGTGGTGCTGCTGTTCACGGACGGTAGCGCGACCCTGATGGTGGGCGCGGACTCCGACCGCAATGCGGTTTTCCTTCGCGATCCGCGTGCCCTCGCAAGCGAGATCGCCGTCGCGGTGGACGAGTTGCGCCTAGAGCGGGTCTGGTCAGGTGAGGCTGTGCTGCTGCGCGCCCAGCGCGGGCAAATGATAACGGACGCGCCGTTCACGTTAAGCTGGCTGTCTGGTCTTGTGTTGCAGGAGAAGCGATCGCTCCGGGACATCGGGCTTGCTTCGCTGACATTGAGCTTCCTGACGATCTTCCCACCGTTGTTGGTGATGACGGTGGTGGACAAGGTGCTGACTCACCACAGTTACTCGACTCTTTTTCTCCTCGGCGCCATCCTGGCGATCACAACCATTTATGAGGCAATTCTTGGCTATGCCCGCCGGCTGATCGTGATGGTCGTCGGCGCGCGGCTGGATACGAAGCTGAATTTGCACGTCTTCAACCGTCTGCAGCGTTTGCCGCTCGACTATTTCGAACGCCACCCGGCCGGGGAGACCATGCATAAGATCGCGCAGGTCTATAAGGTCCGCGAGTTTCTGACAGGAAAGCTGCTGGCGACGTTCCTCGATATGATGACGCTGGCTGTGCTGCTCCCATTCCTCTTCTACCTCAATTCCTCTCTCGCCTTCGTGGTTCTCGCCTGTTCCGCCCTCATTGTTCTCGTCGTGTTGGCCTTTCTGCGTCCGCTGCAGCGCGTATTTGGGAAAGTCATGGTCGCAGAGTCGGAAAAGACTGCGGTACTGGGCGAAACTGTCTTCGGGATCAAGACAGTGAAATCCCTCGCGCTCGAGCCGCAGCGCAGGATGCTGTGGGATGCGCGCGTTGCCGAAGTTGGAAAATCGCGGCTTGCTTTCGGGAAACTGGCAAACTGGCCGCAAACGATCGTCAATCCGATCGAGCGATTCATGTCGATCGGCGTCGTACTGGTCGGTGCCTACGTCGCAATCGTCGACAAGTCGGGCTACGCTGTCGGGGCGCTTTTCGCCTTCATGATGCTCAGCATGCGCGTCGCGCAGCCGCTCGCCGGACTGGCGCGGCTAATCGAGAATTACGAGGAAGTGGGTGCCGCGATCAGCGAGACCGCATCGGTATTGAATCGTCCGCTGGAATACGATGCGCTTTCCCGCGGACTACGCCCGCAGATCTCCGGCGCGATCGCCTTCGACGACGTAAGCTTTACATATGGCAGCACGAAAGTTCCTGCGCTTGACCGGGTCAGCTTTGCGGTGCCGGCGGGCACGATGCTGGGTATCGTCGGGCGCAGCGGGTCCGGAAAGTCGACGTTGACGCGGCTCTTGCAGGGGATCAACCGTGATCATAGCGGTTTCCTGAAGATCGATGGGAGCGACGTCCGCGAGATCAACCTGCGGCATCTACGCCAGAGTTTTGGTGTGGTGCTCCAGGAAAACTTCCTGTTTCGCGGCTCGATTTGTGAAAACATTATCGCGGGTCGTCCCGGGCTCACGCTGAGTGACGCCGTGCGCGCGGCGCGCCTCGCCGGTGCCGAGGAATTCATTGAGCGCATGCCGAATGGCTACGAAACGCTCGTCGAGGAAGGTTCGCCGAACCTCTCGGGCGGACAGCGGCAGCGGCTAGCGATCGCACGTGCCCTGATCACCGATCCGCGCATCTTGATCCTCGATGAGGCAATGAGCGCACTCGATCCGGAAAGCGAGGCGGCGCTGAACGCCAATTTGCTGCGCATCGCGCACGGCAGGACAATGATCATTGTTTCGCATCGGCTGTCCTCCTTGGTCGATTGTGATCAGATACTCGTCCTGGAAAACGGTAAGGCCGTCGACATCGCGCCGCACCGTGTTCTTCTCGAACGCTGCGGCATCTACCGGCGGTTCTGGACTCAACAGAATCGTCATCTCGAGAATCAAGGACCTCGTCATGCAAAGGCGGGCTGACCGCGCAGACCGAGCGAACGATGAGACGGTGGACGCGATCCTGGAGTTCCAGTCTCCATCCCAAGCCATCGCTTCCGTTCCAATTCCCCGCACCGCGCGCGGCACCATATGGGTGATCTCCAGCATGTTCGCCGCTTGCGTGACGGCGATGGGGCTAATCCCGATCGACCGGGTTGTCACAGCTCAGGGAAAAGTGGTCTCCAAGGTGCCGTTGCTCGTCGTACAGCCGCTCGACACGTCGGTTGTCCGATCGATTGATGTGACCGAGGGTCAGAGCGTGCGTACCGGCGACGTGATCGCGCGGCTCGATCCGACCTTCGCCGCTGCGGATGTTG
>JAEZEU010000337.1 GCA_023432885.1 Pseudomonadota bacterium
ATGGCCGCATGTTCCAGACGCCATTCTCCGACCAGGTGCGTAACGAGGCGCGGGTCGCGACCATGTGCGTCGGCAACATCACGACACCAGATCAGGTCAATACCATTCTGGCCGCGGGCCGCGCCGACCTCGTTGCGCTCGGCCGTCCGCATCTGGTCGATCCGTCCTTTACCATGAAGGCGGCCGCCTGGTACGGGGCGGACACCTTCTGCCCGCCGCAATACCTGCCCGGCAAGGAGCAGATCTTCCGCAACAGCGTGCGCGACCGGCAGGATTTCGAGGAGCTCAAGATCAAGGCCAAGCCGAAGACCCGGATCGAGCTGAAGGCGGAAGGCTCCAAGCCGCTTGCGGCGGAGTAAGGGACCGTGGCACCCTCGTTCTGCTCCCTCGCCCTGCAAGCGGGGAGAGGTGAAGTAGGGTGTGTGGAGTAACGGGCGATGAAGGCCATTATCGTCGGCGGCGGAATCGGTGGTCTCACCACAGCGCTGATGCTGCGTGCGCGCGGCATCGATTGCGAATTGTATGAGCAGGCGGACACAATCCGCGAACTCGGCGTCGGCATCAATACGCTGCCGCATGCCATCCGCGAGCTCGCCGGACTTGGCCTGCTCGACAAGCTCGACGTCGCGGCCATCCGCACCTATGAGCTGTTCTATCTCACGCGCCACGGCCAGCAGGTCTGGCACGAAAAGCGCGGGATCGATGCCGGCCACGAGGTGCCGCAATTCTCCGTCCATCGCGGGCGCCTGCAGGGCGTGATCCACCAGGCCGTGATCGAGCGCCTCGGCGCGGAATCGATCCGCACCGGTTGCCGCCTCGGCGCATTCTCGCAGGACGAGGGCGGCGTCAGCGCCTTCTTCTTCGATCGCCATGGTGCGCATGTGCACACTGCGCGCGGCGACATCCTGATCGGCGCCGACGGAATTCATTCCAAGGTACGCGAAACGCTGTTCCCGGAAGAGGGTCCGCCGTGCTGGAACGGGCTGATGCTCTGGCGCGGCGCACGCGACTGGCCGGTGTTCCTCACTGGAAAATCGATGATCATCGCAGGCGGGCTCAACGCCAAGGCCGTGGTCTATCCGATCGCGGAGGGCTCGAGCCCGGCGACGCGTCTCACCAATTGGGCGGTGCTGGTCAGGATCGGCGACGGCTCGACCCCGCCGCCGCGCCGCGAGGACTGGTCACGGCTCGGCAATCGCGATGAACTGATGCCGCATGTCGCCGGCTTCTCGATTCCGCAGGTCGATTTCGCCGGGCTCATTCGCGCCACGCCGGAATTCTGGGAATATCCCTGCTGCGACCGCGATCCACTGCCCTACTGGTCGAGCGGCCGCGTCACGCTGCTCGGCGATGCCGCGCATCCGATGTATCCGGTCGGCTCCAATGGCGCCTCGCAGGCGATCCTCGACGCGCGTTGCCTTGCCGACATGCTGGCTCGAGCAGAGCACCCGCGCCAGGCGCTGGCGGCCTACGAGAAGCAGCGCCTGCCGATGACGGCCGACATTGTCGCCTCCAACCGGCGCGGCGGACCGGAAGGCGTCATCGATGCCGTCGAGCAGCTCGCGCCGCAGGGTTTCGGCGATGTAGATTCCGTGCTGAGCTATGAGCAACGTGAAGCCATCGTGCGCGGCTATGCGGCGAAAGCCGGTTTTGCGGCCCGCGTGGTAGCGCGGTCGTAACCAACGTTAGCGGTCTAAATCCGTAGGGTGGGCAAAGCGGAAGCGTGCCCACCTTTCTTGCACCGGTGTACGTGGAGGTGGACACGGCGCAAGCGCGCCTTTGCCCACCCTACGGCTCCTCGGATGAGGGGAGAGACCGCTTATGAGGCGGCGACATCTACCCCGGAGGTGGCGGCAGGAAGTGGATGTTGTGCTCGGCGGCCAGCTTCACGACATCGTCGGGGTTCTGCTGCTTCATGTTGTGGATCGCCCAGAAGAGGTCGTAGAGCCGGCGCGTCGGCGACACCCAGAACAGCGTCTTGGCCGTCTGCTGTGACTTGTTGAAGATGCCGTGCGGCTTGCCCATCGGCAGGCGGACGGTATCGCCGGCGGTGGCGTACTCATCGGCGCCGTCGAGCATGAAGTCGAGCCGGCCCTCGAGAATATAGAGATATTCATCCTGGTCGGGATGGATGTGCGGCGGCACGAAGGTGCCGACGGGGAAAGTGGCGTGCCAGGAGAATGAATGCTCGGTGCGGCTCTTCGGCACATAGATCTGGCCGAGGATGTTCCAGGTGATGCCCTGAATGCCTTCATTGGCGCGGGTGATGCCCGCGATTTCGTTCGTCATCGGCGTGTTCCTTCCCTTGGGCTCTACTTTGCCGCCTTGCAGTCCTTGGCGTAGCTGTCGCCGTAATCCGAAAACACCTTCTCGACGATCTCGGTCTGGAATTTTCCATCCGGCCGCTTGGCGACCTTGGTGAGGTAGAAATTCTGGATCGGATAGCCGTTGGTGTTGAACTTGAAGCTGCCGCGCAGCGAGGTGAAGTCGGCTTTCCTCAGTGCCGCCGACACCGCCTCCTTGTTGGAGAGGTCGCCCTTGACCGTCTTCACTGCGCTGTCGATCAGCATCGCAGCATCATAGGCCTGCATGGCGTAGGTGCCGGGCACGTTGTTGTAGGCGGCCTCGTAAGCGGCAACGAACTTCTTGCTCTGGGGATTGTCGAGATTGGGTGCCCAGTTGGCGCCGCCGAACATGCCGACCGCCGCATCCTGCTGCGCGGGCAGCGTGGATTCGTCGACCGTGAAGGCGGACAGCACGGGAATGCGGTCGGCAAGGCCGGCCTGGCGGTATTGCTTGACGAGGTTCACCCCAAGGCCGCCGGGCATGAAGGTGAACACCGCATCCGGCTTCTGCGCGTTGATCTTGGTCAGCTCAGGCTGAAAGTCGATCGAGTTGAGCGGCAAATAGCTTTCCTCGACGATCTCGCCCTTGAAGTCGAGCTTGAAGCCGGCGACGGAGTCTCGTCCCGCCTGATAATTCGGTACCATCAGGTACATCCGCTTGTAGCCGCGATCCTGCGCCACCTTGCCCAGGAGCTGGTGCACCTGGTCGTTCTGGTAGGAGGTGACGTAGAAGAATGGATTGCAGTCCTTGCCGGCATAGCTGGAGGGGCCGGCGTTCGGGCTGATCAGGAAAGTCTTGCTCTCGGTGACCGGCTTGTGGATCGCCTGCAGGATGTTGGAGAAGATCGGGCCGACGACGAAGTCCACCTTCTCGCGCTCCAGAAGCCCCTTCACCTTGTTGACGGCCAGGTCGGGCTTGAGCTCGTCGTCGACGTTGACGATCTCCACCTCGCGGCCGCCCATCTTGCCGCCGAGATCCCTCACCGCGAGCGCAAAGCCGTCGCGCACCTGGGCGCCCAGCGCCGCCGGCGGCCCCGAGGTCGTCACGATCACGCCGATCTTGATTTTTTCCTGCGCCGTCGCCGCGCCTGCGGTAAGCGCCAAAAGGACGGCCGTCGCGGCACAGGTCACCTGCTGTTTCATATTCCTACACTCCACTATTCCTGCACTCCACGTCGGGCGGTCTGGTCCGCTTCGGCTTGATTGCGGCCTCAACCTTATGCCGACGACGGCAGGCACCGCAAGCAACGCCGATCCGGCGAAAGCGTGATGCAAGCCGCGCGCCAATTGCTTGAGACCTAAAGAAATTGGTTGTAGAGGGTTTTGGCTTAATGCTGCAATCTATCCCAAAACTTGAAGAACGACCGCTTCGGGTGTTTCCATGATCCTCGATTCCGAGACCAAGGCCGTCGAACTGCCGGACGATCACGCCGATGAGCTGCGGTTGTGGCTGCGGCTGCTCACCTGCACCAATCTGATCGAGGGGGAGGTGCGCGGCCGCCTGCGCGAGCGCTTCGACGTCACGCTGCCGCGCTTCGACCTGATGGCCCAGCTCGACAAGGCGCCCGACGGCATGACCCTGTCGGACGTGTCAAAACGGATGATGGTTTCCAACGGCAATGTGACGGGGCTGGTCGAGCGCCTCGTGGAATCCGGCCATCTCGACCGCCGCACCTCCGCGACCGACCGCCGCGTGCAGGTGATCCGCCTGACCAGGAGCGGCCGCGCCGAGTTCCGCAAGATGGCGGCGGAGCATCAGACCTGGATATCCGACATGTTCGGCGATCTCTCGCCAAAGGACGTCCGCGAACTGATGCGGCTGCTCGGCAAGACAAAAGGCTCGGTGCAGAAATCGGCGCGCCGGCGGGCAGGTGAGGAACTGTGACGGATCTCGACTACGAGGCCGAGTACAACAACCGCGCTCGCGTGCCGGAGCATCCCTCGCTTATGGCGGGCTGGGCGAGGGACGCCGCGAAGTATCGCGAACAACATCGACCGCGCGTGCTGTCTTACGGCCCCGGCGAGCGCAACAGGATCGATCTGTTTCCGGGCAGCAGCAACGGCCCGATCGTCGTTTTTATTCATGGAGGCTACTGGCAGGCGCTCGACGGTTCGTCCTTCAGCCATTGCGCACGCGGGCTGAACGCCCACGGCATTTCCGTCGCGGTGCCGAGCTACGATCTTTGCCCCGCCGTCACCGTGGACGATATCATCATCCAGATGCAGATGGCCTCGCGCGAGCTGATAAAATTCGGCCATCCTCTGGTCGTGAGCGGCCACTCCGCCGGCGGGCATCTGGCTGCCTGCATGCTCGCCACGGACTGGCGCGCCTTCGATGCGTCACTGCTGAAAAATCCGGTCAGCGCCGCTTACGCAATCTCCGGCCTGTTCGATCTGCCGCCGCTGGTCGGAACGTCCATCAACAAGGCCCTGCGGCTGGATCAGGCCTCCGCGAAAGCGGCAAGCCCGCTGTTCTGGACGCCTCCCACACACGGCAGCCTCGATGCCGTCGTCGGCGGCAACGAGAGCACGGAATATTTCCGGCAGAGCCGGACCATGGTCGAAAGCTGGAGCAGGGCCATTGCCACGCGCTTCGGCACCGTGGCGGATGCCAATCACTTCACCGCCATTGCGCCGCTGGCGGACCCCAACTCAGCGATGGTGCTCCGGCTGAAGGAGCTGGCACGGGGCTGAAAAGCAGCATGAAAGGCGCCATTCCACCCTTGCGCCAAATTAGTTTAAGTATAAAATGTTTTTCCGGATGGCGTTGCCGGGCATCCTCTTGGTCTTCAGGCGAGGGCGATGGACATGTCAGGTCAGATTCCGAACCTCGGGCCTTCCGGGCACGTCGACGATTTCGCGCGGCGCAACCTGCCGCCGTTTGAACAGTGGCCTGAGCTGCGGCTCGGCCGGCCGGAATTCCAGTACCGCGAATACCTCAACGTCGGCGTCGAACTCACGGACCGCATGGTCGAGAAGGGCCTTGGCGACCACACGGCACTGATCGGCAACGGCCGCCAGCGCACCTACAAGGAGCTCGCAGACTGGTCGAACCGCCTGGCGCATGCGCTGGTGGAGAATTACGGCGTCAAGCCGGGCAACCGCGTGCTGATCCGCTCGGGCAACAACCCGGCGCTGGTGGCGGCGTGGCTGGCAGCCACCAAGGCCGGCGCCGTCGTCGTCAACACCATGCCGATGCTGCGCGCGGGCGAATTGACAAAAATCGTCGACAAGGCCGAGATCGCGCTGGCGCTGACGGACAGCCGCATCGCCGATGAACTCGTGGCCTGCGCCAAGACCAGCCGTTCCCTGAAGCAGGTCGTCAATTTCGACGGCACCTCCAACCACGACGCCGAGCTCGATCGCGTCGCGCTGAACAAGCCGGTGCGCTTCGATGCGGTCAAGACCGGCCGCGACGACGTTGCGCTGCTGGGCTTTACCTCCGGCACGACAGGCGAGCCCAAGGCGACCATGCATTTCCATCGCGATCTCCTGATGGTCGCCGACGGCTACGCGAGGGAAGTGCTCAAGGTCACGCCCGAGGACGTCTTCGTCGGTTCGCCTCCGCTCGCTTTCACCTTCGGGCTCGGCGGCCTTGCCATTTTCCCGCTGCGCTTCGGCGCTACCGCAACGCTCCTGGAGAACGCAACACCTCCCGAGCTGATCAGGATCATCGAGACCTACAAGGCGACGATCTGCTTCACCTCGCCGACCGCCTATCGCGCCATGATGGCGGCGATGGATAACGGCGCGGACCTGTCGTCGCTGCGCATCGCTGTTTCCGCGGGGGAGACGCTTCCGGCGCCTGTGTTCGAGAGCTGGACCAAAAAGACCGGCAAGCCGATCCTCGACGGCATAGGCAGCACGGAGCTGCTCCACATCTTCATCAGCAATCGCATCGGCGACTCTGTCGCAGGATCGACCGGCTATCCCGTGACCGGCTACGAGGCGAAGATCGTCGACGACGACATGAACGAACTGCCCGACGGCTCGGTTGGCAAGCTCGCAGTGCGCGGGCCGACCGGCTGCCGCTATCTCGCCGACAGCAGGCAGACGAACTACGTCCGCAACGGCTGGAACATTACGGGCGATGCCTTCGTCCGCGCCAACGGCCATTTCTCGTTCGTCGCACGCGCCGATGACATGATCGTCTCGTCCGGCTACAACATCGCTGGTCCCGAGGTGGAGACAGCCCTGCTATCGCACCCTGCCGTCGCCGAATGCGGCGTCGTCGGTGCGCCGGATGAGGCGCGCGGCATGGTCGTGAAGGCCTATGTGGTGGTAGCGCCCGGCGTCGAACCTGACGATGCACTGGTGGCGGCATTGCAGGACCACGTCAAACGCGCGATCGCCCCTTACAAATATCCGCGCGCCATCGAGTTCATCGCACAACTGCCCAAGACCGGGACAGGCAAGCTGCAGCGTTTCGCGCTCCGCCAGATGGCGCAGGCGGGCACGCCGCCCGGCATTGCCGCCGAATAGATCACATGGAGTTTCGCCTTTGACAACCGCGAAGGGACCGACACTTGCCGTAGTGCCATCATCGAAAGGCGAGGGCGCTGAGGTATTGCAGCCGAGCGGATGGCCGATGCCGAAGGGCTATGCCAACGGTATGGCCGCCGAAGGCCGCATCATCGTGACCGGCGGCGTGATCGGCTGGGATGAGGACGAACGCCTGGCCGACGGCTTCGTCGCGCAGGTGCGCCAGACGCTCGCCAACATCAAGGCCATCCTCGAAGCGGGTGGCGCGCGTCCGGAGCACCTGGTGCGGCTCACCTGGTATGTCGTCGACATCGAGGAGTATCTCGCCAACCTGAAGACGGTCGGCCAGGTCTATCGCGAAGCCTTCGGCACGCATTATCCCGCCATGGCGCTGGTGCAGGTGGTGCGCCTTGTCGAGAAGGCGGCGCGCGTCGAGATCGAGGCGACGGCCGTGGTGCCGCGCTGAGGCGGTCCGAAACAATCCGACCGCCCGCGCATGAAATCGGGCGCATCCATTGCGGCTATCGGCGCAGCCGATTCAGATTGGCGCGCACCGCCCGACGATAGGCGACAGTCATCTCCAACGGAGTTTTCCCGTTTGCCAGATGTATCGGAAGCTCTCCGGCTGCTGCCGCCTTCTCGAAAAGAATGACAGCGGCCTCAGTGACCGCGGCAGGCCCGCCGAGGGTCAGCTTCAGGCTCCGGAGCCAGATGACCCCGGAGGATTCGATCGACAACATCGCCACGTGGCGCCAAAATCTGATCATTGGTTCCTTTCTCTCGAACGTATCTGCCAAGTCCTGCCGGTGCATGTCGGAAGTCCAGCGGTTTTCCGCGTGATGCGCCGAATTGTGAGACGGGAAGCAGATCCTCATGGACATCGTGGGACTCGGGCGTGACAGCTAGCCGGCGTCTATGCGAACGACGCGGAAGCCGATATTGCTTGCTGAACTGTCCGGTGAATTCGAGCTGCGCGCCGCCACGCGATAGCGGTTGCAGTATGAATCGTGGCACAAGAATGAGCCGCCGCGTAGCGAGCGGTTCGGCGCCGGCGCGTCGTGGCGCGGATTTTCGTCCGCGGTCACCTGATGATAGTGCGGAGAAAACGTGTCCTCGCACCATTCCCAGACATTGCCGCTGACGTTATGCAGGCCGTAGCCATTCGGCTTGTAGGCGTGAACCGGCGCGGTGCCGAGATAGCCGTCTTCCGTCGTGTTGAGATCGGGAAAGTTTCCTTGCCAGATGTTGCAGCGATGTTCGCCGGCCGGCGTCAGCTCATTGCCCCAGGCGAACTTGGCCCGCTCCAGCCCGCCGCGTGCAGCCATTTCCCATTCGGCTTCCGTCGGCAGCCGCGTGCCCGACCACTGGCAGTAAGCGCTTGCGTCATTCCATGAGACATGCACGACGGGATGATCGCGGCGGTCGAGGATGGTCGAGTGCGGCCCCTCCGGCTGCGCCCAGTAGGCGTGCGGCACCGCGATCCACCACGGCGTCTCTGCGGCGCGATTGGCCGGCATTCGCCTCTCTTCATCGGACAGCAGGGCCTCGAACACAAAACTCCAGCCATAGCGCTCGGCGTCGGTCGTGTAGCCGGTCTGCCTCACGAACTCCGCGAATTGCAAATTGCTGACGGCGTAGCAGGCGATGGCGAAGGGCGCGATGGTCACCCTGCGCACCGGTCCTTCGCCGTCATCGGGAAAGCGCCTGTCGTCCGATCCCATCAGGAAGGCGCCGCCGAT
>JAEZEU010000381.1 GCA_023432885.1 Pseudomonadota bacterium
GCTGCCGCCGGACAACAGGGGCCCTGCAGGTGTGCAGCCCAAGGGTA
This sequence comes from Pseudomonadota bacterium, assembly GCA_023432885.1. Classification (GTDB taxonomy): domain Bacteria; phylum Pseudomonadota; class Alphaproteobacteria; order Rhizobiales; family Xanthobacteraceae; genus Bradyrhizobium. Next base: position 48 of record JAEZEU010000381.1, read on the forward strand.
TTTGAGGACAATGCGGAGGCTGGGCGTGGAATGCGCGAACGCCGACGCCCGAGATATCAGCCTCGACCCCCGCCACCCAACTCGCGATCTGCCAATTGTATCCAGCCTGCCCGCCGAACAGCGGCCCATCGGCATTGAGGGTGTATGAATTCGGACCAAGGAAGAATCCGGGCGGCACGTCAATCGCGGTAGTGGCCAAGCCGTTCCCTCGCCCGAAAGCCCAGCCGCCATGAACACCGGCGTAGAAGCCGGTCCAGTCTTTCGCACCCCGGGCGGGTGCCGGCATCGACATCGACGCCTGCGCCGAAGCGACGCCGCCGCCCCATCGGTAGTTCAGGCCAAGCCGCACGGCGTGAACGGCGAGGTCGCCCCACTGGTATGTCGTCAAGCAACTCGGGCACGTCGCACCGCTACCGGCCGATACCGTTCGCGCCGCAGCGCTCGCACCGCCAAAGCTGTAGTAGAGATACTCGCCACGCAACGACCAATTGGACGCTGTGGCCCATTCATAGCCGCCGCCGACCGCCCATCCGGAGCGCGTGCCATTGAAGTTGGCCGGCAGGGAGCAGCCGTAGCCGCCGCACGGATCGAGCCCCTCCGAGGTGTTGGCCTGGTAGTCGATATTGGCCCAAGCCGCACCACCGGTCGCGTAGATCAGCCCGGGTCCCCAGGCATAGCCGAGACGGCCGCGCGCGCTGGCGAGCCAATTGACACTCTGGCGCATATGGCTGTCCGCGCCGCCAAACGGTATGATAGCCGCGTCGATCACTCGGCGCGGCACCTGGCTTTCGAAGCCACTGATGCGTGAACCCGTAATGTCGGCTTCGACACCCAGCACCCAATTGCTGGCCTGCCAATTATAGCCGAGCTGACCACCGAACAGCGGACCATTGCCTGAAAGATCGAACCGGGCCGGGACGAAGAACGGCAATGCGCCGGTATCGGTGCGCGATGTTGCGTCGGCATCGGCAAATGCCCAGCCAGCGTGGCCGCCCACGTAAAAGCCGGTCCAATTCGGCGCGATGAGAGGCGGCGACGGTGCCTTCACTGCCATGTCCGCTGCATGGGCTGCGGACGCGGTCAACAGGAGACCGCATGCCGCTACGATACCAATGATCGATCGAAAGAACATTCCACGCCGCCTTGGTGATGCCGAATAGGAATCGCTGCCGAGAGTCGCAGCATCGAAACCCATTTCATGCACGGCTGCAGGATGCGTCGCGTCAACCGAAAGGATGACCTTGTTCAATTGTCCGCGTGGTGATGTTTTTGCGCAATAACCGGAGGGAGCCGCGGCAACTCGCCACAAGCATGACCTTCCCGGCCCGATCGGCCTTCATCAGCCGTCTATTTGAACCAATGAGAAACCAACCGGCCGCAAGACTGCCGAGAGACTTCGGCGAGCGCATCTGCAGCGGCCCTGCTGAGCGAAAAATGCAACTACGTTGCTGCGCTTGATCCGGCGATCCGTCCTATCCGGCGAACGCTCTCTGTTGGACGGATGCGGCCGGTCAACCGGTCGGCTCGCCCTAGGCGAAATAAATCAGTCCGAGCCAGTCGGCAACGATCGCCGGCTTGTCCTCTCCTTCGATCTCGACCGTGACATTGGTGCAGCTCTGCAGCTCCGTCGGCTTGCGCAGCTTCGCTTCCGTCAGCACAAACCGGCCGCGCACGCGCGAGCCGGCGCGCACCGGAGAGATGAAGCGCAGTCTGTCGAAGCCGTAGTTGACGCCCATGGTGGTACCCTGGATCACCGGCATCACCTCATAGGACATGATCGACATCAGCGACATCGTGAGAAAACCATGGGCGATGGTGTTGCCGAACGCGGTCTCCTTCTTCGCACGCTCGGGATCGACATGGATGAACTGGTGATCCTCGATCACGTCGGCATAGACATTGATCCGGCTCTGGTCGATCAGGTGCCAGGACGACACGCCGACCTCCTTGCCCACCATGGCCTGATAGGTCTCGAGGGTAACCGGCGGCTTCTTCCAGACTTTGTTCATTACTAGTTCGTCTCCAGCCCGGCCGTGCGCACATTGCGCAGCTCGGGAAAATCTTCTTCGCGGAACTCCAGCCCGCGCAGCGCATCGTCACGGTTATTATCATGTTCGAGGCGGCGCAACTGCACGCGGCGGATTTTTCCGGAAATGGTCTTGGGCAACTCCGTCACAAGTTCGAGCTTGCGGATGCGCTTGAACGGCGCAAGGCGCGTGTGCAGGTGGCGGAAGATCGACAGCGCCGTCTCCGGCGAGCGCTCGACGCCCGCGGTGAGCAGCACATAGGCCTTGGGGATCGCCAGCCTGATCGGATCGGGACTAGGCACGACGGCGGCTTCCGCCACCTGCTCGTGCTCCAAAAGCACGCTTTCCAGCTCGAACGGGCTGATACGGTAGTCGCTGGACTTGAACACATCGTCGGAGCGGCCGACGAAGGTGAGATAGCCTTCCTCATCGACGAACACGACGTCGCCGCTGCGATAGATATCGCCGTCAGCGCCGGAAAGCCTGCCGTCTTCGCCCTGATAACCCTGCATCAGCCCGGCGGGCCGGTCAGCGCCGAGCACCAGCGTCACCTCGCCCTCTTTGGTCTCCTGCCCGTCAGGATCGGTGATGCGTACGCGATAGCCCGGCAGCGGGCGGCCCATCGAGCCGACCTTCACCTTTTGACCCGGCGAATTGCCGGCCAGCGCCGCCGTCTCGGTCTGGCCATAGCCGTCGCGGATGGTGAGGCCCCAGGCGGCGCGCACCTGATCGATCACTTCGGGATTGAGCGGTTCGCCCGCGCCGCAGACCTCGCGCAAGCTCACCTTGAAATCGGAAAGCTTCTCCAGGATGAACAGCCGCCACACCGTCGGCGGCGCGCACAGCGTGGTGACGCCGCAGCGGCCGATGATCGACAGCAAGCCCTTCGCCTCGAAGCGCGGCTGGTTGACGATGAAAATCGTGGCTCCCGCATTCCACGGTGCAAAGAAGCAGCTCCAGGCGTGCTTGGCCCAGCCAGGCGAGGAGATGTTGAGATGAACGTCGCCGGGCTGCAGCCCCAGCCAGTACATGGTCGAGAGATGACCGACGGGATAGCTGCGCTGGCTATGCCGCACCAGCTTCGGCTTTGCCGTCGTTCCCGAGGTGAAATAGAGCAGCATCGGGTCGTCGGCATCGGTCGGGCCCTCGGGCGTGAACGTATCCGATGCCTTTGCTGCGTCCTCGAAAGGCAACCAGCCCTCATTGCCGGTACCGCCGATGACGATGCGGACCAGTCTGTCGTCGCCGAGCCCGGCAAATTTTGCGACCTGATCCTGCGTTGCCACCACCGCCCGCGCGCGGCCGCGTTCGAGCCGGTCACGCAATTCATCCGCCGTCAGCAGCGTGGTGGCGGGGATCACAACCACGCCGAGCTTCATCGCCGCCAGCATGGTCTCCCACAGCGGCACGACATTGCCGAGCAGCAGCA
>JAEZEU010000387.1 GCA_023432885.1 Pseudomonadota bacterium
CTGACGGGCACAAAAGGTGTGCCCGCGCACGAGCGAGAACATTTCCTGAAGCCAGCGTAGGAACCGCCTCACGCCAATGGCGTTTGTCGGCAAGAGTCGCGCCCGTTCAGGGCTTTTCGGCAGCCGAGTGTCTTGCTGATGAACCTGCTCGATCCACAGGGACCGGTTGCCGCCTCGGACAGCATCATCCTGATCGATTCCGTCTTCATCATGCTCACGATCGTGGTGCCGACGATCGTTGCGACCCTCGGCTTTGCCTGGTGGTTTCGCGCCTCGAACCCGCGCGCGCATTATCAGCCGGATTTCGTTTACTCCGGCCGCGTCGAGATGGTCGTCTGGTCGATCCCCGCGCTCACCATCATCCTGCTTGGCGGCGTTGCCTGGATCGGTTCGCACCTGCTCGATCCCCGGGCGCCGGTGCCGGGGGTCGGCAGCCCGGTCCGCATCCAGGTCGTGTCGCTCGACTGGAAATGGCTCTTCATCTATCCGGACCAGCGCATTGCAACGGTGAATGCCTTGACCGTACCGGCGGGGGCCGAGCTGCAACTGCAGCTGACGTCGTCGAGCGTGATGAACGTGTTCTTCGTCCCGCAGCTCGGAAGCATGATCTACACCATGAATGGGATGATGACGGGGCTCAATTTGCGTGCCGATCAGGAAGGCACCATCCAGGGCCTCTCGGCCCAATTCTCCGGCGACGGTTTTCCCGCGATGATGTTCGACGTCAACGTCGTCTCGCCGCTCGCATTTCCAGAATGGGTCGCCAACACAGCGAAGTCCGCTCTAGTCCTCAACGAGAACAGCTACAAGAAGCTCATGCAGCAATTCGTCGAGCGGGGCAGGCCGGTCTACCGGCTCGAGGATCCGCGCCTGTTCGACATGATTGTGACCCAGCACATTCCGCCGGGCCCAGGGCCCGAGATAACTTCCAACGCCGGACGGGAGCACAGCGGAGGGCGCGATGCTCGGTAACCTCGATTGGTCGGCGATCCCGCTCGATGAGCCAATTCCCCTGATTGCAGGCGGGGTCGTGCTGGTCGCGATCCTCGCAGTGCTGGCCTGGGTCGTGGTGAAGGGACATCTGCCCTATCTCTGGCATGAATGGATCACCAGCGTCGACCACAAGCGGATCGGCGTGATGTACATCCTGCTCGCCGCCGTGATGCTGCTGCGCGGCGGCAGCGACGCCATCATGATGCGGATCCAGCAGGCGATCGCCTACCAGTCGCAGGGCTTTTTGCCGCCCGAGCACTACAACCAGATCTTTTCGGCCCATGGCACGATCATGATCTTCTTCGTGGCGATGCCTTTCGTCATCGGGTTGATGAACCTGATCGTGCCCCTGCAGCTCGGCGTTCGCGACGTCGCCTTTCCGACACTCAACTCCGTAGGCTTCTGGCTGACGGCGACCGGTGCGCTGCTGGTCAACCTCTCGCTCGTCATCGGCGAGTTCGCACGCACCGGCTGGCTTGCCTTCCCGCCGCTCTCGGAGCTGACCTATTCGCCGGGGGTCGGCGTCGACTATTACGCTTGGGCATTGCAGATCTCGGGGGTGGGGACGTTGGTCACCGGAATCAATTTCGTCACCACGGTTCTGAAGCTGCGCACCAAGGGCATGAACTATCTGCGCATGCCGATGTTCTGCTGGACGACGCTCGCCTCGAATCTGCTGATCGTCGCGGCTTTTCCGATCCTGACTGCAACGCTCGCGATGCTGCTGCTCGACCGCTATCTCGGCTTTCACTTCTTTACAAACGAGGCCGGCGGCAATGTCATGATGTTCATGAACCTGATCTGGGCATGGGGCCATCCCGAGGTCTACATTCTCATTCTGCCGGCCTTCGGCATCTTCTCCGAGGTCGTTTCCACCTTCTCCGGCAAGCCCCTGTTCGGCTATCGCTCGATGGTGCTCGCCACCATGGCGATCTGCGTCATCTCCTTCATGGTCTGGCTTCATCACTTCTTCACGATGGGCGCCGGACCCCAGGTCAATGCCGTCTTCGGCATTGCCAGCATGATCATCGCGGTGCCGACCGGCGTAAAGATCTACAACTGGCTGTTCACGATGTATGGCGGCCGTGTCCGGTTCGCGACGCCGATGCTGTGGTCGGTCGGATTCATGGTGACGTTCATCATCGGCGGCCTCACCGGAGTGCTCCTTGCCGTGCCGCCGGCCGACTTCCTCCTGCACAACAGCATGTTCCTGGTTGCCCATTTCCACAACGTGATCATCGGCGGCACGCTATTTGGAGTCTTCGCAGGCCTCGAATACTGGTTTCCGAAGGCCTTCGGCTTCCGCCTCGATGAGCGCTGGGGCAAGATCGGGTTCTGGTTCACCTTCAGCGGCTTCTACATCACCTTCATGCCGCTCTATGTCGTCGGCATGCTGGGCATGACGCGCCGGATGCAGCATTACGACGTCGCCGCCTGGCGGCCGTGGATGTTCGTGGCAGCTATCGGCATGGCCGTGCTGACGATCGGCATCATCTCGCAGATCGTTCAGCTCGTGGTCAGTATACGAAATCGCGTCGCGTTGCGCGACCGCACCGGCGATCCCTGGGACGGACGTTCGCTGGAATGGGCGACGTCGTCGCCCCCGCCGGTGTTCAACTTCGCCCATTATCCCGACGTGCGGGGCGAGGACGCCTACTGGGCGCAGAAGCAGCACGCCAAGGAACAACAGCTCGAGGATCGCGAACGCGAATACCAGGACATTGACATGCCCCGAAATTCGCCGACCGGCTTCGTCTGCGCCTTCTTCGCCACCATCACGGGCTTTGCATTGATCTGGCATATCTGGTGGATGGTGATCCTGGGAGCGGTCGGCGCCTTCGCGACCTTCGTCGCGTTTGCCTGGCGCGATCACGACGAATACGTCATACCCGCGGCCGAGGTCGCGCGCATCGATCGCGCCTACATCGAGGAGAGGCGCAACTTCTCGAGCTTCGCGGGAGCCGTCTGATGGCAATGACCGCAACCATCGGATACGCCCACGCCGACCCGCACCATGTGCACGTAGCAGCCGACAATCCCGGGCCGGCGCCGAAGCGCATTGTCACGGCATACGGCTTCTGGATCTTCCTGCTGTCTGACATCGTGATGTTCGCCTGCTTCTTCGCGACCTTCGCGGTGCTGTTCCATCAGACTGCCGACGGTCCGAAGGGCTCGGAGATTTTCGAGCATAGATTAGTATTCATCGAGACGATCGTCCTGCTCCTTTCGAGCTTCACTTGCGGGATGGCGAGCATTGCAGCCGACGTGCGCAGCCGGCGCTGGTTCTATCTCAGCATGGCCGTTACCTGCGCGCTGGGGCTTGCGTTCCTGACGATCGAGGTCCGGGAATTCGTCGACTTCGTCGAGCGTGGCTATGGTCCGTCGCGCAGCGCTTTCCTGAGCGCCTTCTTCAGCCTTGTCGGCTGCCACGGGCTGCACGTCACGGCCGGCGTCCTGTGGCTGCTCACCATGATGGCCCAGGTCTTCGCCAAAGGATTTCGCGCCGACATCATGCGCAGGATGGCGTGCTTTGCGCTGTTCTGGCACGCGCTCGACATCATCTGGGTCGCGGTTTTTTCAGTCGTCTACCTGCTCGGGAGCGCGCCATGAGCGATCTCTTTCACAATGGCGTCCGTGAACATGACATGGCCCCCGGTGAGGAGGAGCAACACGACGTCGGCACCAGGGTGCTGGGATACGTCGTCGGTCTCGGCCTTGCGCTCATCCTCACGGGGGCCTCGTTCTTCGTTGCCGACACGGACCTTGTGTGGCAGCCCAGCATTCCCGTCGCGATCATCGTGCTGGCGATCGCGCAAATGGGCGTGCATCTCGTATTCTTCCTGCACATCACGACCGGCCCTGACAACACCAACAACGTGCTGGCACTCGCCTTCGGACTGCTGATCGTCTTTCTGGTGGTCGGCGGCTCGATCTGGATCATGGGGAATCTCAATCGAAACATGCCGCCGATGGAGCAGGTCATGTAGATGCAGTGGGAGCGATTGAGGCTTTCGTGGCGCAGTCTTCGGCACTCAGGGCGAGAACCGACGGCGCAACGCACCTTGAGGGACGGCAATGATACCCCCAAGAGCAAAAAAATTGTTCAATCTGTCTACAGATTAGGCTACGACCCCCTCGCTAACTTAAAATTGGGAATGCGCCTATCTTGGTCCAAATCGATGAGAAGCTAGAACCCATTCTTGCTGAAGTTCTGCGCCGGAATGCGGGCGAAGAAGAATTCCACCAAGCCGTCAAGGAAGTGCTCGAAAGCCTCGGTCGCGTGGTGGCCAAGCATCCGCGCTATGCCAATCATGCGCTGATCGAGCGGCTTTGCGAGCCGGAGCGTCAAATCATCTTTCGCATCCCTTGGGTCGACGACACCGGACAGGTGCGGATCAATCGCGGCTTCCGCGTGCAGTTCAACTCAGCGCTCGGTCCCTACAAGGGAGGGCTGCGGTTTCATCCTTCCGTCAATGTCGGCATCATCAAGTTCCTCGGCTTCGAACAGACGTTCAAGAACGCGCTGACCGGAATGCCGATTGGCGGTGGGAAAGGAGGATCCGACTTCAATCCGCGCGGCCGCTCCGAGGGCGAGATCATGCGGTTCTGCCAGTCCTTCATGACCGAGCTTCATCGTCATCTGGGGGAGTATACCGATGTGCCTGCGGGCGACATCGGCGTGGGCGGCCGCGAGATCGGATTCATGTTCGGACAGTACAAGCGGCTGACCAACCGTTATGAGGCAGGTGTTCTGACCGGGAAAGGCCTCGTATACGGCGGTTCGCGTGCGCGGACAGAGGCGACCGGCTACGGCGCGACGTACTTCGTGCAGAGCATGCTGGCAACGAAAAATCAGTCCTTCGACGGCAAGCGAGTGGTCGTGTCAGGCGCGGGGAATGTCGCCATCTACACCATGAAAAAGGTTGCCGAGTTCGGAGGCAAGGTCGTGGCCTGCTCGGATTCCAACGGATACGTGGTCGACGAGAAGGGCATCGATCTCGCCATGGTCAAGGAGATCAAGGAGGTTCGGCGGGAGCGCATCGCCGAATATGCGCGACGCCAGGGCTCCAGCGCGCACTACATTGAAGGCGGTTCTATCTGGGATGTCCCGTGCGACGTCGCGATGCCCTCCGCCACACAGAACGAACTGACCGGGAAGGATGCGCGCACGCTGGTCCGCAACGGCATCATCGCCGTTGGCGAGGGCGCCAACATGCCATCCACGCCCGAAGCGGTGCGCATTTTCCAGGAAGCTGGCGTGCTGTTCGGGCCGGGCAAGGCCGCCAACGCCGGAGGCGTGGCGACCTCGGCGCTGGAAATGCAGCAGAACGCATCCCGCGACAGCTGGACATTCGAGCAGACCGAAGAACGGCTCGCCCACATCATGCGCAACATTCACGACCGCTGCGCCGAGACTGCCAGGGAGTATGGCGCACCAGGCGACTATGTGCTGGGTGCCAATATTGCCAGCTTCGTTCGCGTTGCGGAGGCCATGGAAGCGCTCGGCGTGGTTTGATACTAATCGTCGCCGGGTTAGATCCACCAGACTTCAGAAGCCCGCATCGGCTCGGCTTCTGTTTTTGGAAACGTCGTTGGTACGCCTAGGCTGTCACGCATCCGCTTCAACAATCCGGATGTCGCGCTCTACGGCATCTCCGAGAAGCTTGTGGGCCGCACGATAGGCCGGACTTTCGTACGCCGCCTTGGCCCTTTCGACGCTATCAAATTCAATGAGGACGACCCGCTCATTGAGTCCCAATTCGAAGATCATTGCCGGCATGCCACGGGCAAGCACACGACCTCCAGCGGCCTCCAACGCTTGTCTGGAGACCTTGGCGTACGCGGCCATGGCTGCCGGATCTTTGATGGCGCGGTAAGTCGCAACCCAATATGCCTTGGCCATGTGCCTCCCCTCGTTTGCATTGGAATAAGCGCCCTGATCTTGGGCGCGCTTGCGGAAGATTATAGGAGAGGAAAAGGAAACTTAGCTAGAGGGTTCGCGGCTCGCTTCAAAACAGAGGCTCGCGGAAATAAATCGCGGGTCCGTCTCCTCTTGCAACCACCCTCATCTCCCACCGGCCATATCGATCAAGGCGCCACTCACGTAGGAGGAGGCGTCGGACAACAGCCAGACGATTGCCTCGGCGACCTCTTCTGCCGTACCTGCCCGGCCAAGCGGGGTTTGAGCGCCGAGAGCGTGGGCCCTTTGCGGATTTCCGGACATCGCGTGAATCTCGGTATCGATGAAGGCCGGACGTATGGCGTTGACCCGAATGCCAAGCGGCCCCGCCTCCTTCGCCAATCCGATGGTGAGCGCGTCCATGGCGGCCTTTGAGCCGGCGTAATCGACGTATTCTCCGGGAGAACCCGTTTTCGCGGCCAGAGACGACACATTCACGATCGAACCGCCCTTCATGCAGCGTACTGCTTCCCTCGCACAGAGATAGGCGCCCAGGACGTTCGTGTTGAACATTTTCTCAAGGCGGTCGACGCTCATCTCCCGCAGCGGCATTGCCGGAGCGACAATGCCGGCATTGATCACGACCCCCTCCAGGCTGCCGAACTCCTTGAGCGCGGTTTGAAAAGCCCTGATCACATCGGCCTCGGACCCGACGTCACCCTGAATGCAGAGCGCCTTGGCGCCCTTCGCACCGACGTCCTCGGCCGTATTCCGAGCCGCCCCTTCATTGCCCACGTAGGTAATTGCGACGTTCCAGCCGCGTTCGGCCGCGAGGATTGCCGCCGCTCGGCCAATACCCCTGCTGCCCCCGGTAATGAGAATCGATTTCATTGCGCACCTCGTCGCCGCCATCATAGCATTGTCCCGTGTTCTCACACCCTGCGGTTCTGTCGCAGTCGATAATGCCGAGGTCCGCCGCATAATGGAAAGTTCGCCTTGCGGACCGTTGCCGTGCCTTCTTCATGACGGCTCGGCGAACGCGGCAATGGCAGCGCCGGAATCGGCGAAGCGGGGGCGCGCGCTGTCCTCAAGGACCTGCGCCTCGTCATCTGTTTCCACGGACGACACTGGCGGCGATCTGATGCCCGCGCTCGTCTCATGGCGCGAGCGCGCGATGGGACGGCTACGGTAACGGCCGCGCGGCATTGCGCGACCGCCACGACGCAGGACCTGCCGGTCTATCCGGAGATCGTGCGGATTCTCGATGAGGCCACGCCGAAGCGACTGACCGGGCCACCGCAATTCATCGCCGCCCCCGAACGCACGGATACCGGCTCAGAGGGAAGACTATTTTCGTGAACGAGCTCCAATCGCCAGCGTGACTTTGAACGATCGCGTGTGAGTAGAGTTAAAGGACAGAAATTGCACAGTTTCGACGACGCCTGACGGCATCCTCCACGTCCGTCACCCGTCAGTGATGCGACAGGGCGCGGAGCCGGGTCGGGGCCCCTCCGTTCGTAGATGTTGTCCATGAGCAAGGAAACTCCCATGACGGAAACTCGACGCAGCAGTCAGAACGCCGGAAACTCTTTCCGGGTGGAGAACGACGCCACTGCGGGTTACTGGCACCACCGGCCAGAAAACACCCTGCCGCCACCCGATATGATGGGTGCCTATATGCGCAATCACCCGGTGCCGGGGAACCAGGTGAAAGGCCGCAAGGCGTGGATCATCGGCAGCGGCATCGCAGGACTTGCCGCGGCATTCTACCTGATCCGCGACGGCGGCATGGCGGGCGAAGACATCACCATTCTCGACGCAATGAACGTCGAAGGCGGCTCGCTTGACGGCGCCGGAAATCCCGCCGACGGCTACATCATCCGCGGCGGCCGCGAGATGAACTGGAACTACGACAATCTGTGGGACATGTTCCAGGACGTCCAGGCGCTCGAACTGCCCGATGGCTACAGTGTCCTCGACGAATACCGGCTGGTCAACGACAACGACCCGAATTTCTCCAAGGCCCGGCTCATGCACAGGCGGGGAGAGATCCGCGACTTCTCGACGCTCGGCCTCACGCGCTCGCAGCAATGGGAGCTGATCCGGCTGATGCTGAAGCGCAAGGAAGACCTCGACGACATCACCATAGAGCAGTATTTCAGCGCCGACTTTCTCGAAACAAACTTCTGGTTTCTCTGGCGCTCGATGTTCGCCTTCGAGAACTGGCAGAGCCTGCTCGAGATGAAGCTCTACATGCACCGCTTCCTCGATGCGATCGACGGCCTCAAGGACATGTCGGCGCTGATTTTTCCCAAATACAATCAGTATGACAGCTTCGTGCGGCCGCTCGTCCGGCACCTTAAGGAGCGCGGGGTCAAGGTTCAGTTCAGGACTCGCGCCTACGATCTCGATATGGCAAGCGACGGCGACACGCGCACTGTGACGGCGATCCGCGCGAACATCGACGGCAAGGATGGCGCGATCACCGTCGGCCCGGACGATGTGGTTTTCGCGCTGACCGGATCGATGACCGAGGGCACCGCCTATGGCGACATGGAGACGGCGCCCGTGCTCGAGCGTGGGCGGCACGAACCCGGCGAGACCAGCGATTGGACGCTGTGGAAGAATCTCGCGAAGAAATCTCCCATATTCGGAAAGCCGGAGAAATTCTACGGCGATACCGAGAAGTCGATGTGGGAGTCGGTCACGCTCACCTGCAAGCCGTCACCTTTTGTCGACCGACTGAAGGAACTGTCGGTCAACGATCCCTACTCGGGCAAGACCGTCACCGGCGGCATCATCACCTTCACCGATTCCAACTGGGTGCTGAGCTTCACCTGCAATCGACAGCCGCACTTTCCCGACCAGCCTCACGATGTGCTCGTCATCTGGGTCTATGCGCTGCTGATGGACAAGGAGGGCAACTACGTCAAGAAACCGATGCCCGCCTGCACCGGGCAGGAGATCATCGCCGAACTCTGCTATCATCTGGGGATCGAGAAACAACTCGACGCGGTGCTTGCCAACACCAAAGCGCGCCTTGCTTTGATGCCCTATATCACCGCCATGTTCATGCCGCGCGCGGCCGGGGACCGGCCGCACGTCGTGCCGGCGGGATGCACTAACCTGGCGCTGATGGGCCAGTTCGTGGAGACCGCGAACGACATCATTTTCACGATGGACAGCTCGATCCGCACAGCGCGCGTCGGCGTGTACACGCTTCTGGGCTTGCGCAAACAGGTGCCGGATATCAGTCCCGTGCAGTATGACGTCCGCACGATCCTCAAAGCGGCGCGGGCGATCAACAATGACGAGCCCTTCCCGGGTGAGCGGCTGCTTCACCTGTTGCTCGACAAAACCTATTTCGCGCATGTCCTTCCGCCGCTGCCCGACCAGGAGTCGACTGCCCGCGAAAAGGCGGAGCGCGAGTTAGCGGCGTTCCTGGGCAAAGGCGGACAGGCATTCCAGCAGGTCGCCGGTTGGCTCGAAACTGTCCGGGAGAATTTGGCGTCGCGCAGTAAAGGCAAATGAACTGGATTCTGCGCTATCGGATGAGGCGCAGACCAGTGGCGGGTGAGGGTTTGTCTCCGCGGGTGGAGACCCTCATTCGTCGCGTACAGCGATGCGCGCCACCTTCTCCCACAAGAGAAGAAGAGTCCGGGGATGGATTCTTCAGCCAAGAGATCTTCCGCGCACGCCGACTCGAGAAAAGGCGACGCTTTTGGAGGGTTGCCGCAAGGTGGTGGAGTCGAGCGACGGCTGCACCCGCATCAGCCCAAACTAACGGTCACCGCGAGTTCTCCCGACGCTTCATACTGCGCGGCGCTCCGGCGAAATGTCGTGGGAATAGTGCGAACATTCCACAAGGCTTCGGACGGCAAGCGCACGCAGGGTTTCCGGATTTCGTTCGCCCTTGCCCGCTGCGGCCAGGATCGCGCACGCCATCTCGGCCCTGATCGCCGAGGTCCGCTTGGCTTC
>JAEZEU010000390.1 GCA_023432885.1 Pseudomonadota bacterium
ATCCGGCCTCGACGCCCAGTATCGTGCGCTCTACAACACGTATGATTTCCAGGAGGGCCGCGACGCTGCCGCTCAAGGCCGTGCTCCGGTCTATCTCGGTCGATGACCGGGGCGTCCGGTCATTCGCATCAATCCAAGAAGCCTCGACCAACTTAAGAAATTACCCGTAATTCCTGTTTCGCAAGCTCGCGGAACATCGAGGACCAGAGAGAGGCGATCCAGTTTTGGCGCCAGTTCGACCTCGACGTCGTGAATTTGGTAGGCGCGCCATCGCCGCCGATGTCGAAGCGCTCCGGCGCGCTACAACGGCACGAAACGTGGCCGAAAGATCAAACGGCCCCGGCTCGGGAGCCGGGGCCGCCTGGAGCGGCAGGTGCTAGGGGCGGCCCCAGCACTCGCCGCACGTGGATTTTGTCGCCACACACCCATAAGTCCTTTGATTTTTGTCAAAGTGCCGTTCGAAGCGCTCTGAGACTCTGCGCCAAGCGGGCGCAGAGGGAGTGTACAACAGAGGAGCACCGGCCATGGCATTCAAGTTCTTGGAAATGCAGCCACGCGACTTCAATCCCTTATCGGTTCCCGGGCTCACCAAAGAGGCACGAGAGAGCGTAAATGCGGCTCTCAAGTCCCTCTCGACCTGGCGCAACGAACTGGCCGATACGAACGAGAAGAACGGCAAACGCGTCATGGAACAGATGGCTGCGGCAGCCACTGCGCTCGGGTGGCCGGAACAAGTCGTCGATACCGCGCGCGCCCAGTTGCAGAGCGTCGTCGAAATCCAGATCAAGACGATGGATCAAGTGATGGACGCCTGGGAAGAGCAGATCAAACAGCCGAACCCGATGGCTGCTTCACCAATGGCGATGATGTCGAAGCTGCAATCCCTGCCGGGGTTCGGCTCGGCCCAAGCGCCAAAGAACCCTCTCGAACTATGGATGCAATTCGCGGAGCAATGGCAGCGATCCTGGGGAGAGGCGATGGGCACCTGGGGCAAGCGCCATTGATACAGCCATGACCCCGCTGGATTTCCGGCAATTCCACCGCCGGAGGACGCCGCAGTTGCGGGCACGCTCGCGCTCCCGGCAGTCCGCAATCCCCCGGCCCGAAACGCCGCCTGGCTTCATGCCGGAGGCAGCGTTCCGAGCCGTTGTGATTACCTCGTTGTTCATGTTGTAATCAGCGGGTCAGCTTTTCGACGGCTTCTTCTCGGCCCTATTCGTCTTCATCGTCGGATTCCATCCGATGTTCAATCGTGTCGCGTATTCCGCGCGCGGCCACCACTGTCACAAAAGCCATCCTCTTCTTCTGAGCCGGGCTCAGCGTCTTGTAGAGCGGCTCCCACGCGTCGGCGAGCTTCTTGAGGTCGGCGCCACGTTGGCTTAGTGCCTCCGCCCGGCGTTGCATGAGTTCGACGGGATCGCGCCCGCCGAGGGCTTCCATCGGTGTTTCGCGCAGTTCCGCCACTTGTTGCCACCGCGCTTGCCGGTTCTTCGCTCTGGTCCGGATGGCCTCTTCCACGGCCGGCCAGTATTTTTCCTGCTCGGGGGTCAGCTGCAGGGCCGACTTGATGATCGACACACGTGCATCAGTCAACGCGTTGAGCTCTGCGGCACTTGGATGCGTCATCCCCACTGTGGAAGACGTTTCTGCTGCGTAGGAAAAAGGCGACATCGTTATGAGAACGGCAACGGCTGCAACGGCTGCTTTCTGGATCGTCATCGCGAGCTCCTGGGATCCGTTGGCCCCCGGAGCAGAACTTGGCAATCGAAGCCGCCGTGGTGGCTTGATTCAAGTCAAGAACGCATTCACGCGTTGGTGAATTTCGCTGGCTGTCGCGCAGCTACTCCGCTGCGTTCCGCCGCACACTCATATTGACTGAAGGCGACGCCGCGATCGAATCCTCTCGTGCGGGCTGACTTCAACGAAGTGCCGACTTCCGCTCTTGCGGTTGTCAGAAAGCACAGCCTTGTTCAGCCAGCTAATCGTTGCCGCGAACCGGTATGAAAACGACCTCCAACTTCAAACCCGGCGTTTGTTTTGCAAAACCCGTGCATGAAAATCCTGCATCGTCGTCGACCTGTCCGGCCACGACGATATCGATCTCATCCATTCCAAACACGCCGGGCGGTCCGGGCGCGACCCTTCTGGCTGACATGGCTGCCTTGAACCGCTGACCTTCGCGTGTCCAATTGCCGGCGTACGAAAATGTCGTATCGCCGCCGCCAAGTGTGCCGTCGGGTCGAAGCTCGACGACGCCCGCGCCCTCACCGATCGGCGTTTTGAACCAAACGGTATATTTGCCGTGACTGGTCAATCCGACGCACTCCCGAATATCTCCTAATTGGGCTCGCAGGGCACCAAGCGCAACTCGGCCGCCGTGAATTCGATTTAGGCAGGGAGATGCCAGCAACCCGGATCATTCTTCGCACAAGTCGGATAGCGAAATTTCAAAACCGGGCGAAAACGAGCGGCGGGAATGAGCCCCACGTTTCCACGTGATTGCGAGCAGCGAAGGCGTGATATGGATTGCTTCCGCCTTCGCGCAAGTCGCTACGGCGGACTTCTCGTCCTGCGGAGCTTGTGCTGCCAGCGGAGAAGGCTCGCCTCGCTCGCAATGACGGATCGCCCGATGCCCTCCACTCCCGCGCAAGCCAATGGCGCCCGTGTCCTTGCCGATCTCAACGCGCTGCGCGCCATCGGCGCCTACAAGACCGGCGTGCACAGGCCGACCTTCTCCGAGCCGCATGCGCGCTCGCTCGAATGGCTGGCGAGAAAGATGCCTGAAGCGGGGCTCACCGCGGCAGTTGACGGCATTGGCAATGTGCTCGGCACCAGCACGAAGAGCGGACCAAAGCTGCTCGCCGGCTCTCACCTGGAAAGCCAGAACTACGCCGGCTGGCTCGACGGTCCCCTCGGCGTCGTCTACGCGCTGGAAGCCGCGCGCGTCCTCAACCCTGATCCGAGCGTGAGCGGCGCCGTGGAGGTTGCCTCCTGGTGCGACGAGGAAGGCCATTTCGGCCATTTTCTTGGCAGCCGCTCCTTTGTCGGCGCAGTGAGTGAAGCCGACATCGACGCCGCGCGGGACCGTAACAGCAATCGCACCATGCGTGAGGCACTGGCAGCCGTCGGCCTTGCTGGCCGCCCTCGCCTGCGGGCCGTGCGCGGCCGCTACATAGGTTATCTGGAGGCGCATATCGAACAGGGCGAGACGCTGGAAAGCGGCGGTCTCAAGGTCGGCATCGTCACCTCGATCGTCGGCATCTGGCAGTACCGGATCCTCTTCACCGGCGAGCAGAACCATGCCGGGACCACGCGAATGGCGATCCGCAAGGACGCAGGCCTTGCGCTGGCGCGCTTCTGCGTCGCCATCGACGAGACATTCCCCAGACTGTGCGGGCCGCGCACGGTGTGGACCACCGGCCGCATCGCGCTCGATCCCGGCGCGCCCAGCATCATTCCCGGCAGTGCGGAAATGCTGTTCCAGATGCGCGATGCGGACGCCGCAGTAATCGAGCGGCTGGAGGAGAAGCTGCGCAGCATGGCGGCCGAGGCCACGGCGCAGGGGCCGTGCAGCGTCACGGTGCAGCGTCTCCGCGCCGGTGCGCCGGCCATCATGGATGCATCCATTCAGGACGCGATCGAAACAGCCAGTGCCGATTGGGCCGCCGGCAAGTCGCTGCGTATGCCGAGCGGCGCCGGCCACGACGCGCAAATCCTCGCCACCATCATGCCGGCAGGCATGCTGTTCGTGCCATCGATCGGCGGTATCAGCCATCACTGGAGTGAAAATACCGACGATGCGGATATCGTCACCGGCGCCGAGGTGTTCGTCGAGACCTGCCGGAAATTGCTGACGAGATGAAATAGCGGCACGGCCGCGCACGCCAGCGAAGCATTGCCCTCCCTAACGGCCCCAGGGAATGTGGCCGTGATATTCCTTCGGGATCTGGCTCTTGTAGCGCGACGGCACGGTCCTGGAATCAATCGAGCGGTCGAGTTCGCTTTGACTGCCCTTCTTCGAGGCCGCCTTCTTCTTGCCGGACGACTTTTCGCTGGCCGCGGGCTTGTCGGCAGGCGCTGGCGTGGTGGTGGTTGCAGCCGCCGGCGCGGTCGTCGTTGCGGGAGCAGCCGTTGCGGCCGGAGGTGGTGCCGGGGGCGCCGGTGGAGCTGCCGCGCCGGCCGCCGGTGCTGCCGCGGCGCCGGCCGCCGTGCCTTGGGCCAAAACATGGCTCGCCGGAAGGAAAACCAGTCCAACCGCAGCCGCCGCAATGCAATAAAGTCTGCGCATGTAATGCTCCAAATGGTTTCCGCGCGATAACGACCCAAGCGTAGTCGCTACCTGCGCAGCCGTCGAGGGAGGCAAATTCCGTCAAAATAGCGGTTACCGCCGCGCCGGGCCCTTGTTCCGGAGCTCCCGCTGGGATTGGATAGACTGCCGGGCTTGAGGAAAGCCATGAAACAGCCGCGAGAACGGGAGAGCACCCCCCTGTGGGTGTGGCTCTTCTTTGCCCTGATGGCCATCGGCGCCGCAACCTATCTGACCGGCTACTGGATGTTCGAGGAATTGATCGTCCACTTCAGGAAGTAGCGCGCGAGGCGTGCATTTCGGCCGGCACGGCCGCGGCGTGCGGCCGCACGGCCCCATCAGAGTGCGGCGTGGATAACATTACAAATCTGGCCTATCTGCCATCGGATGATGCTGCTCCTTGAATCCCTTCCCACGGTCATCGGCACCGCCGCGGTAGCGCCGGCGCTGCTGTTTCTGTGGCTGGTGATCGCCACCGACGAGCGGCCGGGACCGCCGCTACGGGTGTGGTCGGCCTTCTTCCTCGGTGCGGCCAGCATTTCCCTGCTCGGAATCGCCCGCGCGCCATTCGCGAAACTCGCCGTGGTCGGGCCTGATCATCCCTGGCTTGCGATGGTGCTGCATTCGCTGCTCGGCGTCGCGGCGCCCGAGGAGATCGTCAAGGTGCTGGTGATCGTGGCCATGGGCATGCGCACCCGAAGCCGTGGCGTCGATCCCATGGACACCGTGGTCTATGGCGCGGCTGCGGGGCTCGGCTTTGCCGCGTACGAAAATCTCGCCTATCTCGTGCAGCATGCCGAGATCTGGCGCTCGCTGGCGGCACTGCGCAGCGTGCTGACCGTGCCGTTCCATGGCGCCCTCGGCATCATCGCCGGCGCCTATCTCGCGATCGCCCGCTCCGGCACGGCGCTCGGCGCCCACCGGCATCACCGCGACTGGGCGCGCATTTCCAGCTGGTCGCTGATGCTGCTCGGGCCGATCGGGCTGCACGCCGCTTTCGATTTCCCGCTGCTGATGCTGCAGCAAAACCCCGATCTTCCTTCGACCACGCGGCTGTTGCTCGGCACCGCCAGTATCGTGATCGGGTTTGCGTCGATCGGTTTCGCCATTCGCCTGGTGCGCCGCGTTGGCCGTCATCACGCCCCGCGAACGGAAGTGGCGCGCGAACGGCTGAGCCAGCTCCGGCGCATGTGGGCCCTGCTCGTGTTCGGCGGCGGCGCGGGCTTTGCCGGCCTCACCTTCTTGCTCGGCACCGCGCATCGCTGGCTGATCAATCCCGACCGCAACATGCCCGTCGTGGCCGGGTCCATCGGACTGATCTCGATCGTGGTCGGCGTCGCCCTGCTGGTAGCCACGACCGCCGTCTACTTTCTCGGCCGCAACCGGATGCGCGCCTCCACGGAAGGATTTACATCAATATCCGGTCATGGCGGCTGAATAAGTTCGACCGTGAGGATTGGGCAAGCTACCATATCCGCCATTCGGCAGCATGAGCTTGGCAATGACCCTCCCCCACGACCTCGACGAACTACGGGCGAAGATGCAGCAGGCGGTGCGGGTGCACTGGAAGGCCTTTCTGGTTGAAGGCATCCTGCTTGCGGTCTTGGGCCTTGTGGCCGTGATCCTGCCGCAGGTGGCGAGCCTTGCCGTGACGATCCTGCTCGGCTGGCTGTTCCTGATATCCGGCATCGGCGGCCTGATCGTGACTTACTGGGCGCGGGAGATGCCGGGCTTTTGGTGGTCACTGATTTCGGCGGCGCTTGCTGTGCTGGCCGGTGGCGTCCTGCTGGCACGGCCGGCGCAGGGCGTGCTGACCCTCACCATCGTTGTCGGCGCATATTTCCTCGCGGAGGGCGTCGCAAGCGTCTTCTATGCGCTGGCGCATCGCCGCGAATTGTCGGAGCGCTGGGCCTGGCTTCTGATCGCCGGCGCGATGGACATCATCATCTCCGGGCTGATCTTCGCAGGACTGCCCGGTTCGGCGGAGTGGGCCATCGGCCTGCTGGCTGGTCTCAACCTGATGTTCGGAGGCGCCACGTTGATCGCCATGGCGCTAGCCGCCCGCGCCGCCTGATACCGAATGGCAACACCGTCTGCACGATTGCGCGAAATCGGGGGGTGACAAGCGGCCCTGGCTAGGCTATGTCGCCATCCATGATCAACCGCGCCACCAGCTATTTTTGGTACTTTAGCTACGACAGCTCGCTGGCGGTGGGTGGATCGCGCGCACTCTAGAGATAGAAGTTGCAAGCCAAATCCGAACAAGCCGCCAGACCTGGCGGCTTTTTCTTGGCCGGCAGGTCCTCAGAACACCAAGAGGAACTTTGCCATGTTGAGTACGACCGACGATCTCCGTATCCGTGAGCTGAAGGAGCTCAGTACCCCCGAGCAGGTGATGCACGAGATCCCACGCACGCTCACCGCCACGCGGGTCGTGATGGCTGCGCGAAACGCGATCCACGGGATTCTGAGCGGCACCGACGAGCGCCTTCTGGTCGTGGTTGGCCCCTGCTCGATCCACGATCCTGCGGCGGCGGTCGATTATGCCGAGCGGCTCGTCACCTTGCGCGAGCGCCTCGCCGACCGGCTGGAAATCGTGATGCGCGTCTATTTCGAGAAGCCCCGTACTACCGTCGGCTGGAAGGGCCTGATCAATGATCCCGATCTGGATGGCAGCTTCAACATCAACAAGGGCCTGCGGCTTGCCCGCAATGTGCTCTCGGCCGTCAACAATCTTGGCCTGCCGGCGGGCACCGAATTCCTGGATATGACGACGCCGCAATACATTGCCGATCTCGTCAGCTGGGCCGCCATCGGCGCGCGCACGACCGAAAGCCAGATTCATCGTGAGCTTGCCTCCGGCCTCTCCTGCCCGGTCGGATTCAAGAACGGCACCGACGGCAATGTCCGCATCGCCGCCGATGCCGTGAAATCCGCCTCGCATCCGCACCATTTCATGGCGGTGACCAAGGGCGGACGCTCGGCAATCGCGGCAACCGCCGGCAACGAGGATTGCCACATCATCCTGCGCGGCGGCAGCCGGCCGAACTACGATGCCGCGAGCGTCGAAGCGGCGAGCGCCGATCTGGCAAAAGCGGGCGTCAAGCCATGCATCATGATCGACACCAGCCATGCCAACAGCAGCAAGAAGCCGGAGAAGCAGCCGGTGGTGGCCGCCGACGTCGCGCGGCAGGTGGCGTCCGGCGAGCGGCGCATCATAGGCGTGATGATCGAGAGCAACCTCGTTGCAGGCCGGCAGGACGTGGAGCCGGGCAAGCCGCTCACCTACGGGCAAAGCATCACGGATGGTTGCATCGATTGGGAGACGAGCGTCTCGGCACTCGAACAGCTGGCGGATGCAGTCCGGACGCGGGGCGGCGCGCGGGGGCGCCGTCTGAGCGAATTGTCGGCTTAACTGGAACGGGCAAAGCGGGGCGCGCCGCGCGTGCCCTGCTCGCTCAGCAGCCGCGGCAAATGCTCTTGATCTTCTTGTCGAGCGCCGCGTTCTCCTTGCTCAGGAGATCGTTCGGATTGTTTTGCTGGTACTTCTCGTCCGGAATGTCGGCCGCGCGCGGTTGGCGGTGACCCACCGGCGCTTGCAGCACGCCAGAGCTCGAGCCCGCGGAGGGATTCTTGGTCGCGGTCGAGGTCCCGCCGCCACCCTGCGCGAAGGCGCCGGGAACGCCGATCAAAACTACCAGTGAAATCGACAGTAGGGTTCTACGCATCCCGCTTCTCCCGTTTTCTTCAGTTGTCATCGTGTCCGTTCGGGCACTTCGATCGTTGCACAGTTCCGCCGTCCTTGAGCAGCGCAATCCTGCGCCTTACGCACGTCTGCCATGGTGCCAAGCAACCAGATACCTGCGGCTACCAGCACGACGAAGAAGCCGGCCATGACCGCATTTTCGATGCTGCGGTTGCCCTCTTCGGGCGGCTCCGGCTGTTTCCCCACCTCCGTCACGACGATTGCGGCGGATAAAGATGGGTCTCGCCGCAATAATCAAGGACCCGATAGGGCGTTTCCATAAGCTTATCACGTTGCGGCGAATCTGGCTGCGACAAATAGCTCGGCCCGATCGGCGCCTTGCCGTGGCCGCCCGGTATATCCAGCACATATTCCGGCTGGCACAGGCCCGATACACGACCCCGCAGGCGGCGCATCAGTTCCTGTCCGTGCTCAAGCGTCGTGCGCAGATGCGCGGTGCCCGGAGCCAGATCGCCGTGGTGCAAATAATAAGGCTTGATCCTGAGTTCAACGAAGGTGCGCATCAGAGTTTCCAGCGTCGCCGCGTCGTCGTTGACACCCCGCAGCAGCACGGACTGACTCACCAGGGGGATTCCAGCGTCCGCCAGCCGCGCGCACGCGGCGCGCGCATCATGCGAAAATTCACGAGGATGGTTGGCATGCACGGCGATCCAGGTCGCCGCCCCCCGGACCTTGAGCGCGGCGACCAGGTCCCCGGTCACGCGGGAAGGATCAACGACAGGCACGCGAGTATGAATACGGATGACCTTGACGTGACCGATCGCGGCAAGGTCAGCCATGATCTCGGCCAGCCGGCGCGACGAAAGCATAAAGGGATCACCGCCGGTCAGGATCACTTCCCAAATCTCGTCATGCGAACGGACGTAGTCGAGCGCGACGCGATAGGCGTCGGCGGAAAGCGCGTTCGGCTTGCCGGGACCCACCATCTCGCGCCGGAAGCAGAAGCGGCAATAGACAGCACAGACCTGCACCACCTTGAACAGCACACGGTCGGGATAGCGGTGCACGATACCGGCAACCGGTGAATGCGCTTCATCGCCGATCGGGTCGGCGTTCTCGCCCGGCGCCATCACCAGTTCCTGCGCGCTCGGGATGAATTGTCGCGCAATGGGATCGGCCGGGTCGGCGGGTTCGATCAGCGCGGCGATCTCGGGCGTGACGGCGATGGCATAGCGGGCAGCGACCTGTTCCAACTCGGCGAGCGCAGCGGCAGGCGCAAGCCGGCGCCCGATGAGGTCGGAGGGCTGGCGCAAGGTGGCCGCAAGCCTGGGGTCGATCCTGTTCATGTCTCTCCTGCGGGCGGCGTCCACACCACCTGGTCGATCCTGGGCGCGCCGCTGGCCAGCATCACCAGCCGGTCGAAACCCAGCGCCACGCCACTCGCCTCTGGCATATGGGCAACCGCAGTCAGAAAGTCATCATCCAGCGGGTAGCGCTCGCCATAGCGACGTTCTTTTTCATCCATCGAGGCGATGAAACGATGACGTTGTTCTGCCGAATCGGTCAACTCGCCAAAGCCGTTGGCAAGCTCGACGCCGCAGGCGTAGACCTCGAACCGCTCGGCGGTGCGCGGATCAGACGATTTTGTGCGGGCTAGCGCCGCCTCCGGCGCTGGATATTCGAACAGCACGGTCAGCCGCCCCTGTCCGAGACGGGGTTCGATATGTTCGACCAGCACCTTGCTGAAAATGTCGGACCAGGTGTCGTCATCGGCAATGCGCACGCGGTCCTTTGCGGCGGCGGCCAGCGCAGCGCGATCGCCCTCACCGCCGCGGATGGTCGCCAGCAGATCGATGCCGGAAAAGCGATCGAAGGCGGAGGCCACTGTCAGCAGTTCCGGCTCGGCGAAAGGATCGCAATCCTTGCCGCGAAACGAGAAGCTTCCGATGCCGGTCGCCTGCGCGGCATGCGCGATGACCACGATCGTGTCGGCCATGATGGCGTCGTAACCGGCATTGGCGCGATACCATTCCAGCATGGTGAATTCCGGCAGATGCAGGTCGCCGCGCTCGCGGTCGCGGAACACGCGCGCAAACTCGAATATTTTCTGCTCGCCCGCGGCGAGCAACTTCTTGCACGCGAATTCGGGCGACGTGCGCAGATACCGGCTCACGCGGCTGCCATCGCCGCCCGTGAGTTCGGTGCGCGGCGCATGAAGGTGGGTTTCATTGCCGGGCGATATCTGCAGGATGCCGGTTTCGACTTCGACAAATCCCTGCTCGTCGAACCAGGCGCGGATGGCGCGGGTGATATCCCGGCGCGCCAGCAGAAACGGCCTTCGATCGACATGCCGTGCCGGCGACCACCATGGCGAGGGTTGGTCGTGCCCGGCCATCACGAGCCAATCCCGGCAAACCAGACGCCGGCCGAACGCAAGCGATCAATGAAGGCCGGTACATACAACATTGATACTGCTTATATTTTCCCTAAAATTTTAGACCGACCGGACGTGACGGGCCTAGCCTTTGGTCTTCATGTCGAAAGACTAGGGCGTTGTCCATGTTCGTTTCGCCTGCCCCCGGCCGGATTCGGCTTCTCGCCGAACAGCGAATGCAGGGCATGGCGCCGCGCTTCTGCCACAAACGCGACGGTGACCGGTTCGGATCGGCGACCACGGCAATGACAAACCCAGCGTGCCTTCGCTGATCACAAAGCCCACTCCCGCCGATTACCAAAGCCC
The DNA here is from genome assembly GCA_023432885.1 of Pseudomonadota bacterium. GTDB lineage: Bacteria > Pseudomonadota > Alphaproteobacteria > Rhizobiales > Xanthobacteraceae > Bradyrhizobium. Next base: position 10,753 of record JAEZEU010000390.1, read on the forward strand.
GAGGGCAAGCGGGCTGGCTATATCTTCGGTCCCGCGGGGGGCCCGATCCCGCCAAAAAGGACTGGAAAAGGGTAGCATCTGCAGGCCAAATCAGTATGTTGCGCCCGAAACCGCCTCCTTAGGCTACGGGCAGACCTGCCCGGATCGGCCGGAAGCCAGCAATTCGGGAAAAACCTTTGAGAGTCATCGCCAGTTCCATCCGCAAGGGCAACATCATTGAGCAGGACGGCAAGCTCTACGTCGTCCTCAGCGCCGAAAACATTCATCCCGGCAAGGGAACCCCAGTCAGCCAGATCGAAATGCGCCGCATCGGCGACGGCGTGAAGGTGTCGGAGCGTTACAAAACCACCGACCAGGTCGAGAAGGCCACCGTCGAGGACCGCAACTTCAACTATCTCTACGAAGATGGCGACGGCTTCCACTTCATGAATTCCGAGACCTATGACCAGGTCATGGTGGCGAAGGACATCGTCGGCAGCGCCGCGCCCTACCTGCAGGAAAACATGACGGTGAAGATCTCGTTGCACGAGATGAATCCGGTTGCGATCACCCTGCCGCAGCGCGCAACCCTGGAAGTAGTCGAGACCGAACCGGTAACCAAGGGCCAGACCGCCTCGTCCTCCTACAAGCCCGCGATCCTCTCGAATGGCGTGCGCACCTCGGTGCCGCCACATGTGTCCGCCGGGACACGCATCGTCGTCATGACGGAAGACGGGTCTTACGTCGAGCGTGCAAAGGATTAGACTGGGACTCTCTTGAAGGGGAATTCGCCGGGGGGCGAGGGAGTTGCGGAAGAGAGCTGACCGGTTCGTACTATGGCTGCTGGCAGCTTCCCTCGTGCCACTGGCCGGCAGCAACTTGGTTGCGGCCGACGAATTCCACACCCCCTCGATCTCCGCGATGCGCGTCGAATGGCGCGCCGCGCTCAACCAATTCCACACCGAAGTGAGCGGCCAGCCTGCCGCCGCATCCACCTTCAGCTTCGCGATCCAGCAGCGCTTTGCCGCTTCCGATCCGCGCTCGATGCCGGCGCTGGTGCAACTCAACGCCATCACGTCGGAGATATTCACCGGCATCGGCCGCAGCCCCATTCCGGTGCTGCTGCCGTTCGATACGGCTGCCTGGCTCGAGGCAAGACAGGCCGGCGCGGCCATTCGCAGCGATGTCGCGCGCTACCAGGCGGACTTCCGCCGCGTCGATGTCTTCCATGCCGGGCTGTCCGGCTACGACGCCACCTTCTCGCTGGCGCCTGACGCCGGCGAAGGGCTACCGCATAGGACGTTCGCAGGTCCGGTCGAGGTTCAGATCACCGGCTCGCTCCTGGTCTACGATCTCGCCGACCCCGCCGGCGGCAAGGGAGAGCCGGTCAAATCACTTGCGGCGCAATTTCCCGACATGCGCCGCTTCATCCGCGAAGGCTATGTGCGCTACGCCTTCACGAAATTCGGCGTGCCCTATGTAGTCTCGATCCAGTGCCTGGACTCGACCGCGCGGGCGCGGCGGCTGGCCTGCCGCGAGGCCTATCCGGTCGCCGAGCGTTTCCTGAAGGCCTTGCGGGTGGCCGGCGGCCTGCCGTCGCGGCAGCGCAAAGACATCGCTTCCGTCATCGCCGAGCGGCCGGCGGCGGCATCCGCTGACTTCACCTATCACCCGAGCGGCGACATCATCGCCAGAACCGGATCACGCGGGCAGTCCGGCCGACCGGACAACACAGCCTATTCACAGATCCGCTTTCCCCTTGTGCACGTCCCCGCCGCGGTCCGCTCGCAGTCATTTGCACGGCGCGACAAGACCAGGCTCGTGGCCGGCGTCTATCCATGGCGGGATAATTTCTGCGAGGATCGCAGCTTCAATGTTGGCCAGTGCGCCGGCGGGTTCGGCCATCAGGGACAGGATATCCGGCCGCGGCCCTGCACGGCCGAAGAGAGCGCGGAGGGCTGCGACGACAAGCAGCAGGCCATCGTCGCCGTGCGCGACGCCGTCGTCATCCGCGCGCCCAAACAGCAGGCCGCGACGCTGCAGATCAACACCCGCACCGAGCACATCCGCTTCCGCTACATGCACATGAATCCTTCGGCGATGGACGCCGACGGCCTGCTCAACGGCCGAAGCGTCATCGAAGGCGAGCCGATCGGCCTGGTCTCGAACTATCTCGACCGCCCGAACGGCACCAGCCGCCACCTGCACTTCGACATTCAAGTGTTCACGCGCGATGGCTGGCTCTGGGTCAATCCCTATACCACGCTGGTCTCGGCCTACGAACGGCTGATCCGCGGCCGTGGCCGGGAGATCGGAACGGAGCCTGTCACTTCCGCGACGGTCGCGCATGCCATGCCGGCGGAAGCCGTTCGGTCCGATTCCGGCGAGGGCGGCGAGGATTAGTGGAGCGTATGTCCGACAGGCCGTGCGGCGGTGCAACGCAGGGCCCCTAGACAGAAAATGGTGAAAACAACCCCATGCAAAGTAGCCCAGGCCAAGTCTAGCCGGCGGCCGCGCCTGCGTTCTGCTGCCGCGCCGGCGGGGTCCAGCGATAGGCTGCGCCGAACCGGTTCCAGGTGTTGATTGCTGCTACTGCCGAGGTCAGGTACATCAATTCCTTCTCGGTGAACTCGGCGCTCGCCTGCGCAAACACCTCGTCACTGACGCCGTTCGGCAGCATGGTCAGGCCCTCCGTCCAGGCCAGCGCGGCGCGCTCGCGCGGCGAAAACTGAGGCGCCTCGCGCCAGACCGCGACGAGGTTGATCTTGTCCTCCGCCAGTCCCAGCGTTTCTGCCTGCAGGATGTGATACTGCAGGCAGAACGCACAACCGTTGATCTGCGATGCCCGGATCTTGATGAGCTCGAGCAGCTGCTTGTCGAGGCCGGCCTTGGCGGCGATCGCGCTCAGCGCGCGCACGGCGCTGAAGGCGTCGGGAGCAAGGGACTGGAAATCGGCGTATTCGCCACGGGCATGTGACATAGACAGTAGCCTCATGTTATAAGTGCTCTGATTTATTATACGAGCTCTTATATGTCTCGCAACACTGGTGCTGCTGTAGCGCAAAGACAACAGCGCGGCCCATCCACGCGAAAGTCGGACAAACGCCAAAAGCCGACGCGCGCCAAGGCAGTTTCGCGAGACGGGACCGCAGCCGCAATCCTCCCCCCGCCGCCGGGCCGGGGCAAGCGCGGCGAGCAGGGCTATCTCGCCTATCTGCTGCGCCAGGCCCAGGCTGCGACGCGCCTGACGATGGAGCGCGCCTTGGCGGAAATCGGCGTGACACAGCCGCAATTCGTCGTGCTAACCATGCTGCGGGCCTATCCGGGTCTTTCCGGCGCCGAACTCGCCCGCGTCGCGCTGCTGACGCCGCAGACGGTCGGCGTCATCATCCGCAATCTCGAACGCGACGGCGCCATCGCCAAGAGACCGCACCCCGTGCATGGGCGTGTGCTGCAATGGACGCTGACCCGCCGCGGCGCACGGCTATTGGAAAATTGCCGGCGGCGCGCGCTCGCATTGGAACGGCGGCTCGCGGCCGGTCTGGACGGCAAAGCGGAACTCGCGGTGCGGCGCTGGCTGTCCAAAATCGCCACAGATTTGCAGCAAGCCTAGTTCCCGCGGCGACATGGCCTTTGGTGCCGGAATGGAGCGTCGCTAGACTGGCCCGATGAAACAGCTTGATTCCCGTACATTACCGACCCGCCGCGCCCTGCTGCAGGCGGGACTTGGCGCGACCGTCCTGCTCGCAAGCCCAGCGCTTGCCGCAGCGCCGCCCGGCTTCGATCAGTGGCGCGCCTCTTTCCGTGCGCGCGCGCTGGCCAAGGCCATTTCGGACGCGACCTGGAATAGGGTCATGGGCCGCATCGAGCCGGACATGTCCGTGTTCAAGCAGTTCCAGAAGCAGCCGGAATTCAACGAGCAAATCTGGCAGTACGTCAACCGCCGCGTTTCCGACTGGCGCATCATCAACGGCCGCGAGGCGTTGCGCAAGAACGAAGCGCTGTTTGCGCGGATCGAGAAGGATTTTGGCGTCGAACGCGGAACGCTGCTGGCGCTGTGGGGCGTGGAATCCGCCTACGGCGATCCGCTGGTGCAGCAGAATCACATGCGCCCGATCTTCCCCTCGCTCGCCGCGCTCGCCTGGAAGGAGCCGCGCCGCAAGGCCTATTGGGAGACCGAGCTGATCAACGCACTGCGCATCGTCGATCGCGGCTGGAGCACGCCGGAGGAAATGCGCGGGTCCTGGGCCGGCGCGATGGGCAATACGCAATGGATGCCGGAAGTCTGGCTCAATGTCGGCATCGACTACGATCGAGACGGCAAGGTCTCCCCGTTCGGCAAGCCCGATGATGCGCTTGGCTCGACCGCAAAATATCTGGTCAACCGCGGCAAATGGCGTCGCGGCGAGCACTGGGGCTATGAAGTCCGCGGTGCGGGCGGCGCGTCAGGCGGCAGCCGCACCTATGCGGCATGGCAAAGCGCCGGCGTCACGCGCGCCGACGGCCAACCGTTTCCGCAGGCCAATGCCTCGGCGCAGTTGTGGACGCCGGTGGCCGGCGGTCCCTCGTTCCTGCTCGGTCCGAACTTCAATGCGGTGAAGAGCTACAATCCCTCGATGAACTATGCGCTGGCGATCTGCCATCTCGGCGACCGCATCCTCGGCGGGCCGCCCTTCATCCAGCCCTTCCCGGGCTCGGAACGCGCGCTGACGCTGGCGGAAGTGCAGGAACTGCAGACGCGGCTGACCAAGGCCGGCTTCGACACCGGCGGCACCGACGGCCGCGTCGGCAACGACACCATGAAAGCGGTGCGCGACTATCAGACGAAGATGGGCCTGCTGCCCGCCGATGGTTACGGCGGGTTGAAAGTGCTCGCGCGGTTGCGCCAGGGCGGCTAAAGCGCGAACGTCGGCTTTGGATGCGCCGGCGCGTCGGGCATCCGCAGTGCCCCGCCCGCGTTCATGCCGCCGTCGATGACGAGCTCCATTCCGGTGACGTAGCTCGATGCGTCCGAGGCCAGGTACAGCACGCCCTGCGCGATTTCCATGGCATGGCCGGCACGGCCGAGCGGGGTGGCAAACCTCGCGCGTTCCTCCGGATCGATCGGCGCGTTCTGGCCGGCGTTCGCTGCGCCCGCCGGGATCTTGCCCCAGATCGGCGTATCGATGATGCCGGGATGGACGGAGTTGACGCGCACACCGTCGCCGAACGACGCACATTCCATCGCAATTGCTTTTGCAAACAACCGCACGCCGCCCTTGGTCGCGCAGTAACCGGCAAGCGACTGCGCACCACGAAGGCCGGCGAGCGACGACATCAGGACGATCGAGCCGCCACGGCCGCCCTTGCGCATCGCCGGCAGGCAGTGCTTCACCGACAGGAATACGCCGTCGAGATTGATTGCGGTCTGTCGCCGCCAATCCGCCAGCGTCATCTGCGTGATCGAAGGCACGCCGATTCCGATGCCGGCATTGGAGACGAGGATGTCAAGCCGGCCGTAGCGCGACACCACTTCGGCCACGACTTCGATCCATCGCTCTTCGCTGGTGACGTCCTGGTGCCAAAAGGTCGCCTCGCCGCCGGCCTTCTTGATGCGGGCGACGAGCTCCGGACCCTGGAGGTCGTCGACATCGGTCACCGCGACCGAGGCGCCTTCGCGCGCCAACAGTTCGACACACGCCGCACCAATTCCCGATGCCCCGCCAGTGACCAGCGCGACCTTGCCTGCAACCTGCCCTGCCATCTTCCCTCCCTACGCAATGCTTCTTTCTTGCTTGTTACCTGATCGTCGCCGGCCCCTCGTCGGGAACTGCAATGTCGACCACCCGCATTTGCACACGTTCGGCGCCCTGCCAACGGTCGACCGCGAGCGAGCCTGCGACATGCAATGGCTGGCCGCGGTTCTGCACCAGCGCGTTGCCGAGCTTCTGTCCCACCGCCCGGAATGCCATGGCATTGACCATGGCGCCATCGCCGGACTTGAAGCGCAGCCGCAAATGCGCTTGCCCGACTTCTTCGGCGAAGACGAGCTGATGTGACGGCAACGCAATCACGGGCTCCGGATTTCCGGCGCCGAAAGGACCCGCGCGATTGAGCGTGTTGACGAACTCCGGCGTCACGGCGCGCGCACTGAGGGCACCGTCGATGAAGAGCTCGTTCTCATGGCGAGAATTGGCGACATCGGCGGCAAGCGCGCTCTCCATGAACGCGCGGAATTCCGCCAGCCGTTCCTTGCGTAACGTCACGCCCGCGGCCATGGCGTGGCCGCCGCCCTTCATCAGGAGCCCTTCCTTCAGCGCCTGCCGCACCGCCTTGCCGAGATCCACGCCGGAGATCGAGCGGCCGGACCCGGTCCCGATGCCGCCCGGCTCCAGCGCGATCGCAAAGGCGGGCCGCGCGAACTTTTCCTTCAGCCGCGAGGCAACGAGACCGACGACACCGGGATGCCAGCCCTCCGACGCTGTGACGATCACGGCTCCCTTGTCCTCCGCGCCGAGCGAGGCGAGCGCCTCGGCTTCGGCCTGCGCTTCGGCCGCCTGCTCGATCAGGCGCCGCTCGCTGTTGAGTCGGTCGAGCTCGGCGGCGATCCGCGCGGCCTCGGAGACATCGCCCTCGAGCAGGAGCCGCACGCCGAGATCGGCGCGGCCGATGCGGCCGCCGGCGTTGATACGCGGGCCCAGCATGAAGCCGAGATGCCAGGCTTCCGGTGGGCCGCTTAGCCTCGAAACGTCCATCAACGCGGTGTGGCCGACATGGTCGCGACGGCGCATCGCGATCAGCCCCTTGGCGACGAAGGCTCGGTTCAGACCGATCAGCGGCGCGACGTCGGCAACGGTGCCGAGCGCTACGTGATGCAGGGCGCCAAGCAGGTCAGGCTCCGGCATTTCCGCAGTCCAGAAGCCGCGCTGGCGCAGCTCGCGGTTCACCGCGACCAGCGTGACGAGCACGAGGCCAACGGCCGCGAGATACCCCAGGCCGGAAAGATCGTCCGGCCGGTTCGGATTCACCAGTGCATCGACGTCCGGCAACTGATCGCCGCATTGATGATGGTCGATCACGACCACAGACATGCCCAGCTTCTTCGCCTCCGCCAGTGCCTCGATACTGGTGGTGCCGCAATCCACCGCGACGAGCAGCGTGGCGCCCTTGCCCGCCAGCATACGGACAGCCTCGGTATTGGGCCCGTATCCCTCAAACAGCCGGTCCGGAATGTGGATCAACGGATCGAGCCCGCAATGCCGCAAATGCCAGGCGAGCAGCGCTGCAGAGGTCGCGCCGTCGACATCGTAGTCGCCGAAGATTGCAACCTTTTCGCCGCGCGTGGCAGCATCGGCGATGCGTTTTGCGGCCGCCTCCATCTGCGTGACCGTGAAGGGATCGGGCATCAGCTTGCGGATGGTCGGATCGAGGAAGTCCGGAACGGCGTCGATCTCGACATCGCGGCCAGCCAGAACGCGCGCCAGCATTTCCGGCAAGTGGTGGCGCTGCGCAATGGCGAGCGCCCTCGCCTGCCCGCGCACATCGAGCCGGTCACGCCAGAGCTTGCCGGTCGCCGAGCGTGCGACTCCAAGGAACGCCTGCGGCGCCTCGACGGGCAATGCGGTCGCGGGAAGCGTCATGAGGCTCTCTGAGCTAGGCACGAAGCGCCACGCGTCAATGATTCCCGCGATCGCAACGTGTTAGCAACCCATCCGGTCCGCTATCCCACCGAAATCCTTGGCCACGATATCCCAGTCGCCCGTGGGCTCGAAATCGTATTTCTGATGCGGCCCGTATTCGGTCGGCCGCGCAACGAAGGCCGTTTTCAATCCCAGCTTCTGAGCGGCCTCCAGATCGCCGTTGTGGGCGGCGACCATCATCACCTCGGCCGGCTCAAGGCACAGCAGCCTTGCCGCGCCGAGATAGGTTTCCGGATCGGGCTTGTAATGCTCGAACAGCTCCGCCGACATGATGAGATCCCAGGGCATGCCGGCAAACTTCGCCATGTTGGTCAGCAGCGCGACGTTGCCGTTGGAGAGCGGCGAGATGATGTACTTCTTCTTCAGCCGTGTCAGGCCGGCATTGGTGTCGGGCCACGAATATAGTCGGTGCCAGCCCATGGTGAGATAGCGCAGATCGGCGTCCGTGAGGCCCTGGATGCCGAACTGCGCAACCAGCTTTTCAAGGGAGTGCCGATGCAGCACGTCAAGGATGACATAGCCGTTCTGCGGGTTCTTGCGCACCTCATCCATCGAGGCGGCGTAGACCGCGCGCCAGCCGTCGACCAGCGCCGTCCAGTCCGCCTTGATGCCGCGCTTTGCCGACCATTTCGTGAAGTCGTCGATCAGGCTGGTGCGCCAGTCGACGCAGGTGCCGAACACGTCGAAGACAAGGGCTTTTACATTGGAAATGTCTGACATTTTCGCTCCTGTCCTCCTGTCATTCCCGGGCGCGAAGCGCGAAATCTCGAGGTCCCGGTTCGATGCTGCGCATCGCCCCGGAACGGCGTCAAAGCTTCTTCCGATACTGCACGAACCCCGGGCGGTCGGCGACCTTGTTGTACAGCATTTGCGCGGTCTGGTTGGTCTCGTGCGTCATCCAGTAGAGGCGGCTCGCGCCGGCGGCGCGTGCCGCAGCCTCCACCGCCGCTATCAGCTTGCGTCCGACGCCACCGCCGCGCAGCGTCGGTTCGACGAAGAGGTCCTCAAGATAGCAGTAGCAGACCGGCGCCCAGGTCGAGCGATGCAGCAGGTAATGCGTGAGCCCGACCAGCTTGCCGTCGCGTTCGGCGACCAGCGCATAAAGCGGCTCGATGGGATCGAAGAAACGCTGCCAGGTCGCATTCGTCACTTCGGGTGCAAGCGACGATTTATAGAAGGTGAGATAGCCTTGCCAGAGCGGCTCCCAGGCGGTGCGGTCATCCCCTCGCACCGGCCGGACGATGATGTCGCTCACGATTCACCCTCTCGATCAATCGAGGTGGAATTTCTGCAACTCGCGGTGCTCGGCCTTGATGTAGCGCACCGTGCCCGTGACGGAGCGCATCACCACCGTCTCGGTCTCGATGACATTGTCCTTGCGGAACTTCACGCCCGTGAGCAGCGAGCCCGTGGTGACGCCGGTCGCGGCAAACAGGCAATCGCCCTTCACCATGTCCTCGATGCCGTAGATCATGCGCGGGTCGCTCACGCCCATCTTCTCGGCGCGCTCCCGCTTCTCGGCGCTGTCGAGCACCAGACGGCACTGCATCTGGCCGCCGATACAGCGCAGCGCTGCCGCAGCAAGTACGCCCTCGGGCGCGCCGCCGGTGCCCATGTAAATGTCGACGCCGGTCTCGTCGGGCGTTGCGGTGTGGATGACGCCCGCGACGTCGCCGTCGGTGATGAGGCGAACGGCGGCTCCGGTGCTGCGGATCGCCGAAATGATCTCGGCATGCCGCGGACGATCGAGCACGAGCGCGGTAATGGCGGAAGCCGGTACGCCCTTGGCCTTGGCGAGGCGCTGGATGTTCTCGGCCGGCGGCGCATCGAGGTCGATGGTGTTCTTGGCGTAGCCCGGACCGATCGCGATCTTCTCCATGTAGACGTCGGGAGCGTGCAACAGCGTGCCGCCATCGGCCATCGCCATCGTCGCGATCGCGCCTGGCATGTTCTTGGCGCACAGCGTGGTGCCTTCGAGAGGGTCGACGGCGATATCCACCTGCGGGCCGGCATTGAGGCCGACCTTCTCGCCGATGAACAGCATCGGTGCCTCGTCGCGCTCGCCCTCCCCGATCACGATCGTGCCCTCGATCGGCAACTTGTTGAGCTCGCGCCGCATCGCATCGACAGCGGCCTGGTCGGCCGCCTTTTCCTGGCCGTGGCCGCGCAGCCGCGCGGCGGACACCGCCGCCCGCTCCGTGACGCGCACGATCTCCAGCGTCAGGATGCGCTCCAGCAGCAGTTGCGGCGGAACGGAAATATGGGTCGACATCTCGAATACTCCTCAAAGTCCCCGGGCGGACCGCATGGTCCGCCGCACTAATCCTGCGGCACGCGAAACGTTGCTCCGCGCTAGTTCTTCTCGATCCGGATCACCTGCGGCCGGCCGCTGATGACCTTGTCCTTCTGCACGGCGGCGAGCGCCCGGTGCACGGCATCCTCATGGGTGGCGTAGGTGATGAGGATGACCGGCACCGGCGAGCCGTTCTTGGTGGCGCCTGCGGCGTCCACGCCCTCGGGGTGACGCTGCACGATCGATTCCAGCGAGATCTTCTGATCGGCAAGCCGCGTCGCGATGGTCGCCGCTGTGCCGGCGAGATCGCGCGCCATCAGGCGAATGTAGTAGCCGCCCTCATGGCGTTCCATCGGCGCTTTTGTCGTCTCGCGCAACCTGTCCACGGGCCGGCCGAACGGCGTTGCCCGGATGCCACGCGCCACGTCGGCGATATCGGCGACCACGGAGGCTGCCGTCGCAGCCCCGCCGGCGCCGGGGCCCACCAGCGTGATCGGCGGAATGCCCTCCCCGTCGATGGTCACCGCGTTGGTGACGCCCATCACCTGCGCGATGGATGAGGTCTTCGGCACCATGGTCGGATGCACGCGCTGTTCAATGCCCTTCGCCGTGCGCACGGCAACGCCGAGCAGCTTGACGCGATAGCCGAGTTCTTCCGCGGCGCGCAGGTCTTCCGGCTTGATCGAGGAAATGCCTTCGACATAGATCGCGCTCTGCGACACCTTGGTGCCGAAGGCGAGGCTCGCCAGGATCGCCAGCTTCTGCGCGGTGTCATGACCGTCGACATCGAACGACGGATTGGCTTCGGCATAGCCGAGCCGCTGCGCGTCCTTCAGGCATTCGGCAAAGGTCAGCCCCTCCTGTTCCATCCGGCTCAGGATGTAATTGCACGTACCGTTGAGGATGCCGTAGACCCGGTTGACGCTGGTTCCGGCAAGTCCTTCGCGCAGCGTCTTGATGATCGGGATTCCGCCGGCGACGGCGGCTTCGTAGTTCAGCGCGCCGCCGTGCTTCTCGGCGGCCTTCGCAAGCCGAACGCCATGCTTGGCGATCAGCGCCTTGTTGGCGGTCACCACCGACTTGCCGGCCTTCAGCGCCGCCTCCACCGCGGAGAACGCAGGATCGCCGGAGCCGCCCATCAGTTCCACGAAGCAGTCGATATTGGGATCGGTGGCGAGCGCCAGCGGAGACTTCGCCCAGTCGATCCCGCGCAGATCGAGGCCGCGCTTCTTGGCCTTGGAGCGCGCGGTCACGGCGGCGACGCGGATGCCCCGGCCGCTGCGCGCCGACAGCGTCCGGCCCTTCTCTTCGATGAGGCGGACGACTTCGGCGCCAACAGTGCCGAGCCCCGCAATACCCACTTTCAGGGGTGCGACCATGAGATAAAAGAACCTGCTGGTGAGATTAGCGCCGGTTGGCGAGAGGAACCACGTTGTGCAACGTTTCAATGCCGCTTTCAAGGAAGCGGCGCACACCGCGTGCGGCCTGCCGGATTCGCTGCTCGTTTTCCACCATGGCGATGCGGACATAGCCCTCGCCATGTTCGCCGAAGGCAACGCCAGGCGAGACCACGACGCCGGATTTTTCCACCATCAAGGTGGCGAATTCCATGCTGCCCAGCCCGGCAAACGCCTTGGGCAGCGGCGCCCAGGCGAACATGGAGGCCTGCGGCGGCGGGATGTCCCACCCCGCCCGTCCGAACGCTTCGACCAGCGCGTCGCGGCGCTTGCGGTAAGTCTCGCGCATCTCGCCAATGCAGTCTTGCGGTCCGTTCAGCGCGGCCGTTGCAGCCACCTGGACCGGCGTGAAGGCGCCATAATCGAGATAGGACTTCACGCGTGCCAGCGCCGCAATGATCCGCTCATTGCCGACGGCAAACCCCATGCGCCAGCCCGCCATCGAGAATGTCTTCGACATCGAGGTGAACTCAACGGTCACGTCGATGGCGCCGGGGACCTGCAGGACCGAAGGCGGCGGGTTCTTTTCGTCGAAATAGACCTCGGCGTAGGCGAGATCGGACAGGATGAAGATATCGTGCTTCTTCGCGAAGGCGACGAGGTCTCGGTAGAAATCCAGATCGGCGACATAGGCCGTCGGGTTCGATGGATAACAGACGATCAGCGCGATCGGCTTCGGGATCGAGTGGATGATCGCGCGTTCCACCGCCTCGAAGAACTGCGGCGTCGGTTCGGACGGCACCGAACGGATCACGCCGCCCGCCATCAGGAAGCCGAAAGCGTG
>JAEZEU010000419.1 GCA_023432885.1 Pseudomonadota bacterium
CTTTTCGAACACGTAGGGCGGCAGGCGGCGGATGCGGTAAAATTCTTCCATGGGTCTCAAGCTCCGGGGTACCGGCCCCTTTCGGGACAGCCGGCACGGATGGCGGCACGCGAACCGATTCCGCGCGGAAACGCGCCCAAATCAAGGAATTAGGCTGGATTCACCGCCAAACCGTTGAATCGGAACGTTTTACCACGCAAGTCCCGCAATGCCACTGCTAATCGCGGGGAATTGTGCCTATCTCGCGGGCGCGTTCTGGGGGGCCGCCGACGAGGCCTGCCGGTCCCGCGCTGCGATCAGCTCGGCCTGGATCCGCTTCTGCTCGTCGGGCTTCATCGCGGTCTCCGCGCGTTCGGGCGGCAGGTCGTGCACCGGTAGGTAACCACCTGCCTCCTTCGGCCGCGGCGGGGCATCGGCGGGCAAACCCACCGCAGGAAGATCGGCAATTTGCGTCGAACAACCAGAAACAGCCAGCGTTGCCAAAAGCAACGTCCCGGCCATCAACAGCTTGATCGTCCCACCACCCACCGGCATCCGCGGAATCCTAACCAACTCGCGTTCCAGTCATGCTGGCCCGAGCCTTGCAGCGAATTCTAGCACATCTGGTCAAACCAATGTCGCCCGAAACGATTAAGGCCAGAACAACAGACGTTATGGGTGCGGCCTCATTATGTCGGAATAGGGAAACTTTGACGCAGCGCAACAACAATGAACGCAGCATTAATCCAAAGCGACGCCATCGCCCTCGCCGCGGTGACGAAACGAAGTGAAATCGGTAAATTGGCGGCATGAGTGACGTCGGTACACAGGACAGGACTGAGACCAAGTTCGACGCGGAAGCGTTCGCCATGAACATCGCGCGCGCAATGGAGACCTCCGGCCAGGCGCTCGCAGCGTACCTCAAACCGCGTCACGCCGGCGAAGTGAGAGACAAGCCGCCCAGCGAGCTTGCCGAGGTGATCAAGACCTTTTCCTCCGTCGCAGAATACTGGATGTCGGACAAGGACCGCGCTGCGGACCTCCAGCACAGGATGGGCAAGGCCTATCTCGATCTGTGGGGCTCGGCCGTGCGCCGCATGGCCGGCGAGGCAGACGTCAAACCAGCAATTGAGCCGTCGCCCCGCGACAAGCGTTTCCAGGACCCCGAATGGAAGTCGAACCAGTTCTTCGACTTCGTCATGCAGCTCTATCTGCTGACGACGCGATGGGCGCACGACCTCGTGCGTGATGCCGAAGGTCTGGACCCGCACACCCGCAAGAAGGCGGAGTTCTATGTCCAGCAGATCACCAACGCGCTTTCGCCGACCAATTTCGTGCTGACCAATCCCGAAGTGCTGCGCGAGACGCTCGCCTCCGGGGGCGACAATCTCGTGCGCGGCATGAAGATGCTGGCCGAAGACATCGAGGCCGGCCGCGGCACGCTACGCATCCGCCAGTCCGACCCCGCCAATCTCGAGGTCGGCGTCAATATGGCGACGACGCCCGGCAAGGTGATCTACCAGAACGATCTGATGCAATTGATCCAGTACGCGCCGTCCACCGGGACGGTGCTGCGTACGCCGCTGCTAATCGTGCCGCCATGGATCAACAAGTTCTACATCCTCGATCTGCGTCCGGAAAAATCCTACATCAAATGGTGCGTCGACCAGGGCATCACCGTGTTCGTGATCTCCTGGGTCAATCCGGACAAGGAGTTGGCCAAGAAGACGTGGGCCGATTACATGAAGGAAGGCCCGCTCGCCGCGATGGACATCATCGAGAAGGTGACGGGCGAGATGAAGGTGCATACCGCCGGCTATTGCGTCGGCGGCACCCTGCTCGCTTCCACGCTGGCCTATCTCGCCGAGAAGCGCCAGCAGCGGGTGACCTCGGCGACCCTCTTTGCGGCGCAGGTCGATTTCACCCATGCCGGCGATCTCCTCGTCTTCGTCGACGAGGACCAGATTTCCGCGCTGGAACGCGACATGGAGGAATCGGGCGTGCTCGAAGGCAGCAGGATGGCGATGGCCTTCAACATGCTGCGCTCGAACGACCTGATCTGGTCCTATGTGGTCAACAATTACCTCAAGGGCCAGCCGCCTTCGGCCTTCGACCTGCTGCACTGGAATTCCGACGCGACGCGCATGCCGGCCGCAAACCATTCCTTTTATCTGCGCAACTGCTATCTCGACAACCGGCTGTCGACCGGCAGCATGGTGCTCGAGGACACCCTGCTCGACCTCTCCAAGGTGAAGGTGCCGGTCTATAATCTGGCCACGCGCGAGGATCACATCGCCCCCGCCGAGTCCGTGCTCTATGGTTCGCAATTCTTCGGCGGTCCGGTCAAGTTCGTGCTGTCGGGCTCCGGCCATATCGCGGGCGTAGTCAATCCGCCGGCCAGCGGCAAGTACCAGTACTGGACCAACGACAACATCAAGGCCGGCTCCGTGGCCGAATGGATGAAGGGCGCAGTCGAGCACAAGGGCTCGTGGTGGCCCGACTGGCTTCAATGGCTGCAAGCCATCGATGCCGAACGGGTTCCGGCGCGCCAGGTCGGCGACGTGCTGCCGCCGATCGAGGATGCACCGGGCAGCTACGTCCGCGTCCGCGCGTAGCGCGCCGCGATCCGCTCCGCTATAAACACTCAACCCGCCGGGTCGGGACTCAATTGAATCAGGGGGAAGCGATGACGCGCGAATTGTTCTGGCTGACTTGCACGGTGATCCTGACCGGAATCCTGTGGATCCCCTACATCATCAACCGCTGTCAGGTGCGCGGCCTCGCCGGCGCCATGGCCAATCCCTCGCGCAATGACAAGCCGCAATCCGACTGGGCGAACCGGCTGATGTTCGCGCATGACAACGCGGTCGAAAACCTCGTCATCTTCGCCCCCCTGGTCCTCATTCTCTCGCAGCTCGACTATTCCACCAAGTGGACTGCGCTGGCCTGTGCCGTCTATTTCTGGTCGCGCGTCGCACACCTCATCGTCTACACGTTCGGCCTGCCGGTGTTCCGAACCCTGGCCTTCACCGTCGGCTTCCTGGCACAGGCCGTGCTGGCGCTGGCGATCTTCAGGGTCCTATAGGCTCCTACTTGTCCGGCAGCCCCAGCATCAGCCGCATGTTCTGCACCGCCGCGCCCGATGCGCCCTTGCCGAGATTGTCGAGCCGAGCGACCAGCACCGCCTGATGGTGCTTGTCGCTGGCGAAGACATACAGCTCCAGCCGGTTGGTCTCGTTGAGCGCTTCGGGCTCGAGCCGTCCGCTTTTCGTTGCCTCGTTCTGTAGCGGCATGACGGAGACATAGGTGCTGCCGGCATAACGCTTCGCCAGTGCCGCATGCAGTTCGGCCCCGCCGGGCTTGCCCGGCAGCGTGTCGAGCTGCAGCGGCACCGAGACCAGCATCCCCTGCCGGAAGTTGCCGACCGAGGGAATGAAGATCGGCCGCCGTGTCAGCTTCGAGTAAAGCTGCAGCTCCGGCACATGCTTGTGCTCCAAGCCGAGACCATAAAGCTCGAACGATGGCGCAGCACCGCTCTCAAAGCTCTGGATCATCGACTTGCCGCCGCCCGAATAGCCGCTCACCGCGTTGACGGTGACCGGATAATCCGCGGGCAGCAATCCGGCATCTACCAGCGGCCGCAGCAACGCAATGCCCCCGGTCGGATAGCAGCCGGGATTGGAGACCTTCTTCGCATGGCGAATCTTGTCGGCCTGGTCCGGCGCAAGCTCCGGAAAGCCGTAGGTCCAGTCCGGCGCGACGCGGAAAGCCGTGGAGGCGTCGAGCACCCGAGGTCCCCCCGCGCCCATGCTGTCGATCAGCGCGACGGTTTCCTTCGCCGCATCGTCCGGAAGACAGAGGATGACGAGATCGACCTCCTCCATCAGCGCGCGTTTGGCCGCCGGATCCTTGCGCTTCTCCTCGGCGATGTTCTTCACGGCGATGTCATTCTGCAGCCGCAGCCGCTCGGCGATGCCAAGGCCCGTGGTGCCTGAGCCGCCATCGACGAACACGGTGGGCTTCTTGACCGTCTCAGCGGTCTTCTGATGGGTTTCGGAGAGGCTCATCACATGCTCCCTTCAAGTGAAGCGGACTTGTCTGTTGTTCCTGCGAAGGCTTGCGGCCGTACCTCGCGCATCAGTTGCGCAATGGTTTGCGAACCATGGTCGGGTCGTGCCGCAAGCCCGCCCGCGACCGCAGCGTAGTCGGCCTCGGATTTGTGCTGGTTCAGCTTGAAGCTGCCTTCCACGTCCTCAACCTGCATGGCCAGACCCACAATACCCTTCTTCAGCGCTTCCAGCCGCGAGGCCGTCATCTTGGCCGAGGTCCACGGCTTCTTCGGCGCCAGCCATTCCTCGAACTTTGCGCTCAAGCTGCTGACCTGCACGGCAAGCTCGTCATCCGACAGTGTCCGCACCGGTCCGGTCAGGTGTACGGCCTGATAAAGCCAGGTCGGCACCTGGTCCGCCGACACGTACCAGTCCGGCGTTACATAGGCATCCGCGCCGTTGACCGCGAGGATCCATGGCCTCACGCCGTCGGCAAGCTTTACCAGCGGATTCTGACGGGCGACGT
The DNA here is from genome assembly GCA_023432885.1 of Pseudomonadota bacterium. Classification (GTDB taxonomy): domain Bacteria; phylum Pseudomonadota; class Alphaproteobacteria; order Rhizobiales; family Xanthobacteraceae; genus Bradyrhizobium. The sequence goes on from JAEZEU010000419.1 coordinate 4,555, forward strand.
GAAACAATGCGAGCGGCGTGCCGTCTCCGGCATATTCCAGATAGAACGGCAGGGCTGACGCGATCGGGCGCTTGCCATCCCACCCACAGGCCGTGCCGAATCCGCGCGCTTCCGCAAACGCAAGGCTTGCGGCACGATCGGGCTTGAACATCGGCGGCGTATACATCTTTCAACTCCGGGTGGGTGAAGGAGCCGCCAGATCAGACCGCGTTTTTGGCAAGGAGAAAAGCCGCGGGAAGGATCCGGCGGCAGGGGCGATGATCTCAGACGCGAACGACCGCCCATACCGCGAAGCTGCGGCGGCGGCGAACGATGGCGATGGTCAGGCCGTTGATCATGGGCGCGGGTGATAAGGCCGGGAACCGCCGGCGTCAATAGATCAGCACCGTCATTCCGGGCTGGTGCGCCAGCACCAGTCCCGGAATCTCGAGATTCTCAGGGGCGCAATTGCGCCCCATCGTGCGATGCTTACGCGTCGCCCCGGAATCACAACAAGTCAGATCACCGGATTCCAGGGTGCAGGCACCAGCCGATAGCCGTCGCCGTCCTTCTGGACGTAACCGCTGGCCGGGAACGGATAATGGAAGCCTTGGACGCGCATCTTGTCGGCGACCAGCATGTCGTAGACCCTCCGCCGCGTCGCCTCCGCCATCGCCGGATCCTGGTCGAACATCAGGTGCCAGCCCGGATTGGCGACGAACAGGCTCGGGTGATTGGTGACGTCGGACTGGATGAACAGCTTATCGCTGCCGGACGACAGGATGAACGAGGTGTGACCCGGCGTGTGGCCGAGCGTCGCCACCGCCTGCAGTCCCGGCGCAACGTCCTTGCCATGCTCGTAGGGCGTCACTTTCTTCTTCAGCCCGGCATCGAAGACGCGGCGGGCATTGGCGAACACGCCCTTCATGCGCTCGCTGGTCTGCTTGCTCATTTCGCCGTCGTCCATGAAGTATTTCCACTCCACCGCGGGCACCAGCACTTCGGCATTTGGAAACGCCAGCACGTTGTCGGCGGTCAGCAGTCCGTTGATGTGATCGCCGTGGAAGTGTGAGATCACGACCATGTCGACCGATTTCGGGTCGATGCCCGCAGCCGCCATGTTGCTCGCGAACTGGCCCACATTGCCCTTGCTGCTGGCGAACGCGCCGGGGCCGTTCCCTGTGTCGACCACGACCAGCTTTCCGCCGGTGTTGATCACCAGCGGCGCGAAGTGAATGCTCATCTTGTCCTTGGGCAGGAACGCCTTCTCAAGCGCGGCATTGACCTCGTCCTTCTTGGCGTTCAGGACGAAGGTATCGCCGAGCGCGAAGGTATTCATCCCGTCGGAAATCACGTTCACCTGTGCATCGCCGACCTTGTAGCGATAGAAGCTCGGCGCCTGCTTGTCCGCCATGGGGGCAGCGGCATCGGCCGATGCGGCCGGCAGAAGAGGCGCGGCTGCGAGTCCGGCCGCGCCGGTCAAAAGGTGACGTCGTGTCAAGTCCATATGGTGTCCTCCCAGAGAGACGATGGCTGCATTGCGCAAGGCCAGCCCGCTTTTCGCAGGTCCAGGCTTTCGAATTTATCAACGGCCCGAGATTATTGCGATGAACGGTCATCGCGGCTAACCCCCGCTCCGGCGGCTTATTCCGCCGGCACCTCAGATGCTGCGCCAGATCCATTGCATGAGCAGCGCCATCACGTCGCCGAACAGCAAGAGCACGGCCGACCACAGCAATGCCGAGAGGAAATTGGCGATCTGGAACGGCCAGTACGGCATTTCGAAAATGCCGGCCGCAAGCGGCACCGAGGCGCGGAGCGGTCCGAAGAATCGGCCGATAAAGATGCTCGGGATGCCCCAGTCCCGCACGAAGGCCTCGCCGCGCGGCAGGATTTCCGGATATTTCGACAGAGGCCAGATCTTGGCGACCTGTTCCTTGTACTTGTAGCCGAACCAGTAGGAGAGCCAGTCGCCGAGCGCCGCGCCGATACCGCCGGCGAGCCAAACCGGCCAGAAGTTGATGCCGGAAACCCCGACCAGCGCGCCGATGGCGATCAGCGCGCCCCAGGCGGGGATCAAGAGCGAAATAAAGGCCAGCGTCTCGCCGAAAGCCAGTACCAGCACTATCGGGGCCGCCCAGTGCTGATGCTCGCGCACGAAATCAGCCACGGAGTGCGCGAAATCTTCCATCTTGTCGAAATGTCCTCAAGCCCCTCA
>JAEZEU010000178.1 GCA_023432885.1 Pseudomonadota bacterium
TCGGAAGCAGGCCGGTAACGACCCCGATCTCGGCAAGGATGAACGAGAACTCGCCGATCTGCGCCAGGCTCGCCGAGATGGTGAGCGCGGTCGAGACCGGATGCCGGAACGCGATCACGATCAGGAAAGCGGCGACCGATTTGCCGACAAGGATGACGAACAGCGTAGCGGCCAGCGGCCAGGGGTTCCGAATCACGGTTGCCGGGACGAACAGCATGCCGACCGAGACGAAGAACAGCACGGCAAAGGCATCGCGCAGCGGCAGGGATTCCTGCGCGGCACGCTGGCTGAGCGGCGACTCCCGCAGCATCATTCCGGCAAAGAATGCGCCGAGCGCCAGCGACACATTGAACAACTTCGTGGCGCCGAAGGCGATGCAGAGTGCGGTGGCAAGCACCGCGAGCCGGAACAGTTCCCGCGATCCCGTATGCGCAATATAGTGGAAGACCGCCGGGATCAGCCGACGCCCGATCAGCAGCGTCAGGCCGACGAAGACGGCGATCTTGACGAAGGTCAGGAGCAGCACGCCGCCGAAGCCGAGGCCGAGGCGGGCGGCGAGCGGATCTGTCATCAGCGCCGCGCCATTGCCGCCCTGCAGGCTTGCCAGCGCCGGCAGCAGCACCAGAGCGAGCACCATGGCGAGGTCCTCGATGATCAGCCAGCCGACTGCGATGCGGCCGCGCTCGGTGTCGATCAGCCGCCGCTCCTGCAAGGCGCGCAGCAACACGACGGTGCTTGCAACCGACAAGGCGAGGCCGAAGACGAAACCGGCGCCGGCGGTCCAGCCCATCAGCATTGCGGTCGCCAGACCCATCAGCGTGGCGGCCGCGATCTGCACGATCGCTCCGGGCACCGCGATGGCGCTGACCGACCGGAGCTCGCTGAGCGAGAAGTGTAGGCCGACCCCGAACATCAACAGGATGATGCCGAGCTCCGACAGTTCGGTCGCCAGCGCCTGATCGGCCACAAAGCCGGGCGTGAACGGGCCTACGGCGACGCCCGCGAGCAGATAGCCCCCCAACGGCTGGATACGGAAGCGCTGGGCGATGGTGCCGAAGACAAAAGCAAGGCCAAGCCCCGCGACGATGGTAGCAATAAGCGGTGTTTCATGAGGCATGGTAGGTTTTGCCACACGCGCGACAATGACGCACCGCGACTAATTGAGGCGGGCTCTCGCACAAGGTTGATTGGAATGTCGCCCGTGCACGCTTTGTGCCAGGATACACGCGCGCATCCATTGACGACGGATTGGCCGCCTCGCGGCGTCCGGTATATTCACACCGGGCTCAGGCAAGGGAGGCGAATCATGAGCTCAAACCGGCTCTCCGAACGCATCACGCGCCGCCGCTTGTTTTCCGCCGCCGCTGCAGCCGGAGCGGGGATCGCGGTCCCGCAGCGCGCCGCCGCAGCCGATACGAAGCCCGATCCCGCCATCACCGAGGTGCAGGACTGGCAGCGGGCGCTTGGCGATGGCGTCGACAAGCGGCCCTATGGCTTGCCGTCGAAGTTCGAGCAGCATGTGATCAGGCGGCATGTGCCGTGGCTGGCGGCGGCGCCGGAATCGGCGGCGAATTTCACGCCGCTGCACGCGCTCGATGGCATCATCACCCCGTCCGGCCTCTGCTTCGAGCGCCATCACAGCGGCATCGCCGAGATCGATCCAGCCAAGCATCGCCTGATGATCAATGGCCTCGTCGAGAAGCCGCTCGTTTTCACCATGGACGACATCAGGCGGATGCCGCGCATGAGCCGCATCTGTTTCCTCGAGTGTGCCGCCAACACCGGCATGGAATGGCGCGGCCCACAGCTCAACGGATGCCAGTTCACCCACGGCATGATTCACAACGTGATGTACACCGGCGTGCCCCTGAAGGTGCTGCTCGACGAGGCGGGGCTGCGCCCCAATGCGAAATGGCTGATGCTCGAGGGCGGTGATGCGGCCGGCATGAACCGGTCGCTGCCGATCGAGAAGGCACTAAGTGACGTGATGCTCGCCTTCGCGATGAACGGGGAGGCGCTTCGCCCCGAGCAGGGCTATCCGCTGCGCGCGGTGGTCCCGGGCTGGGAGGGCAATCTCTGGGTCAAATGGCTGCGACGCATCGAGGCCGGCGACAAGCCGTGGGCTGCGCGCGAGGAGACCGCACGCTACACCGATTTGCTCGCCGACGGCCGCGCGCGGCAATATACTTTCGTGATGGATGCGAAGTCGGTGGTGACCAATCCGTCGCCGCAGGCGCCGCTGAAATACAGGGGCCGTAATGTGCTCAGTGGCTTTGCCTGGTCCGGCCGCGGTACGATCCGGCGTGTCGACGTCTCGCTCGACGGCGGCCGCAACTGGAAAACCGCGCGGCTGGACGCTCCGGTGCTCGACAAGTCGATGACGCGCTTCTATCTCGACTTCGATTGGCACGGCGAGGAGCTGCTGGTGCAGTCGCGCGCGATCGACTCGACCGGTTATGTGCAGCCGAACCAGGAGAGCTTGCGAAAAATCCGCGGCGTCAGTTCGGTCTACCACAACAATGCCATTCAGACCTGGCTGGTGCGCGGCAATGGCGAGGCCGAGAATGTCGAGCTGGGCTAGGGGGCTCGCGGCGGGCGTCATGGCCGCCGTGCTGGCGCAAGGCGCGGCGGTCGCGTCCGAAAAGAAGATGGGCCTCGGCCGGCAAGCCTTGCCGGAGGAGGTCGCCGCCTGGGACATTGACGTGCGGGCGGACGGCCGCGGCCTGCCGTCCGGCCGAGGCACGGTGAAACGAGGCGAGGAAATCTACCTTGCGCGCTGCGCCTCCTGCCACGGCGAGTTCGGACAAGGCGCAGGCAGGTGGCCCGCGCTGGCCGGCGGGCGGGGCAGCCTCAAGGCGGATCGCCCGACCAAGACCGTCGGCTCGTTCTGGCCGCAGCTTGCCCCGCTCTTCGACTACACCAGGCGCACCATGCCCTGGGGCAATGCGCGCTCGCTTTCCGCGGACCAGACCTACGCTGTCGTCGCGTTCCTGCTCAATCTCAATGACATTGTTGCTGATGATTTCGAATTGAACGAGAAAAACCTCACCTCGGTCGGGATGCCGAACGTTGCCGGATTCTTCGCCGACGACCGCGAGACCTCGGAGCGGAAATTCTGGAACAGGAATCCGTGCATGAAGGATTGCCGCGCCGCGCCTGCCATTATCGGCCGGGCAGGCGATGCCAACCTGACGCCGGACACCACGACGAGAACGAAGGTGGATTGACCGACGGCCGCAACCCTCGCCGTCGATGCGTCCGGCCTGTCCACGACGAGAAGCAAGATGTTGCCTTGGAAGCCGCGATGCGTCCGGTGGCCGGTGAGCCGGAATAACGGGACCGAAATCAGGCCCGCGAACTCACATTCCCCCCGGGGGATGGTGAAGGCGCGTGGTCGACAGCCTCGACCTTGCCGGCTGATGCCTAGCCGTCTTTGCCGGCCTTTTTCCCCGAATCTCCGCCGGGCTTCTTCCTGGCCGGCTTGGCCGCCGCTTTCTTCGCCGCTTCCTCGGCAGCGCTGCGAATCCCGCGCACATAGGCGTCGGCGGCAATTTCCGCCGAGTTCTGCAGGCGCCTCGCCGCGGCGGCCCCAAGCTCCATGGTGCTCTTTGCGATAAGCCGCAGCTGATCGCGGGACTCCTTGTCCCTCGCCTTCGCCGCGCGGGCCATGATCTGGTCGCGACGCTTCTTGATAGCGGCCATCAGGCTCTTGTTCTGGACTTTTGCGGTTTGCCGGATAATGACGTCGAGGTTGGCTTCAGCCATGATCGATCACTCTTTAAACGCACCAAGTGCAACGCCGGTCACTTAGCCGATTGGCTTGGCGACGGCAACGACCCGGCCGGCACTGCGAGACACCTCCAGTGCCGTCCGGTGAACGATCGGGCGACAGGCGGGCTGATCTTCATCCGTCCGAGCGGTCAGCGCTCCGCCTCGCCGCCGGTCACGATGACCAATGGCGTCCAGGGCGAGTCTCTTCGCCGATGAATTCGCTGCATCGCAACCGGCGAGGCAATAGGAACCCCGCATCGGGCGCGGCGTTCGATGCACATGGATGGGGCATATCGAAGGAGCACAGCCATGTGTGACTACAGCTTGCATTGCGTTGCCTCGCGGCCGGCACAAGCCGGCGAGACGCTGATCGTGACGAATTTTTACGGAACTTCCACGCGGGGCTTCGCCGCTCCCGGCGATCGGACCGTAGCCGTCTGCCTGCGTCCAGGCACCGAAATCGCCTTCGAGGAAGAGGCTTTCCGGGAGGGCACACTCTTCCGCCGCAAAATGGGCGATCGCGTGGCGCGATTCCGCCAGGTCGATCTGGCCAATCCCACGGTTCACCATGATGCGCTCGAATTCCCTGACGGCAGCATCGTAAAGGTGAACGACCTGGTGCTCGGTCAGCGCGCGAAGATCGTGCAGTTGCCGGCAGAGCCGAAGGCGGAGACCGCCGAGCCCAAGCAGGAATCGGCGCCTCAAGCCGAGGCTCTGCCGATCGGTTGACCGCGGACGAGCCGATCCGCGGCGCCGAACAGTCAAGTCGTAGCAACCCGGGCTCGGGGAGCGCGACAGCAGGGACTACGGAGTCCGGCGGTCAAGCGCCGGACTCCTTGAGACAGCAGCCTACTTCTTGTATGCCGCGATGACCGCCTCGCCATCGGCGCCGGCCTTCTTCGACCAGTCCGCCGTCAGCTGCTCGCCGATCTTCTCGAGGCCGCTCTTCAATACCGGCGGCGGCGGCAGAACCTTCATCTTGTTGGCGGTGAGTTGGTCGAGATACCACTTCGCCTTTTCTTCCGCGAGCTTCCAGCCGCGCTCTTCGGCGACCGCCGCCGCCTTGAGCACCGCGTCCTGGGTCGGCTTGTCGAGCGCATCGAACGCCGCCTTGTTCATGAAGGTGACGTTCTTCGGAATCCATGCCTGGGTGTCATAGAAGTGCGTCATGCTCTCCCAGGCCTTGCTGTCATAGCCGGTCGAGCCCGAGGTAATGAAGGCGTTGACAACGCCGGTCGCCAGCGCCTGCGGCAGTTCCGCCGCCTGGATGGTGACGGGCTGCGCGCCGACCAGTTCGGCAATGCGCGAGGTGCCGACATTGTAGGCGCGCCACTTCAGGCCCTTCATGTCCTCGATGCTGTTGAGGTCCTTCTTGGCATAGATGCCCTGCGGTCCCCACGGCACTGCGAACAGCAGCATCAGGCCTTGCGATGCCAGCTTCTTCTCGATGGCCGGCTTCGAAGCGAGCCACAGCTTCTTGGCCGCCGGATAGCTTGTCGCCAGGAACGGGACGACGTCGATGCCGAACAGCGGGTCCTCGTTCTCATGCAACGAGATCAGCACTTCGCCCGCCTGTGCCTGTCCGGTGGCGACCGCACGCTTGATCTCCGGCGCCTTGAACAGGGACGCGGCCGGATGAACGGTGATCTGCAGCTTGCCGCCCGTGGCGTCGCCGACGTCCTTGGCAAACGCCATCAGGTTCACCGAGTGCGGATTATCGGCCGGATAGGCCGCCGGGAGATTCCATTTGGTCTGCGCCATTGCGGGAGCGGCAAGCGCCGCGGCGAAGACGGCAAGAACGCAGGTCTTGATCAGTCTGAACATGAAACACCTCTCTCTAGCCAGGGAACGCCATTTGCGGCAGCACCATCACGATGGAAGGAAACACCGTGATGATGGCCACCGCCAGAACGAGCAGGAAGAAGAACGGCAGGGCGGCCTTCGCGACCGTATTGGAATCCTTGCCGCTCATGGTCTGCAGCACGAACAGGTTGAACCCGACGGGCGGCGAGACTTCCGCCATTTCCACCACCAGCACCAGAAAGATGCCGAACCAGACGAGGTCGAAACCTGCCTGCTTGACCATCGGAATGACGATGGCGGTGGTCAGCACGATCATGGAAATGCCGTCGAGCGCCGTGCCGAGCACGATGTACATCACGGTAAGCGCCGCGATCAGCGCATAGGGACTGAGCTGCAGGCCGTTCACCCAGTTGGCGAGCGCCATGGGGATCCCGGTATAGGCCATCGACGTGCCCATGTAGGAGGCGCCTGCCAGGATCAGGAGGATCATGCAATTGACCCTTGTTGCACCCATCACGCTGGCCCAGAAGGATTCCCAGCTCAGCGCGCCCTGCCACCAAGCGATCGCGAGCGATCCCAGGACGCCCCAGGCCGCGCATTCGGTCGCCGTCGCCCAGCCCATCAGCAGCGACAGGAAGACGAAAACGATCAGCAGCAGGCAAGGGATGAGCTTGAGCGATTCCGAGAGGCGCTTGCGAAAGCTCATCGGCGGTTCGGCCGGCGGCGTACGCTTCGGATTGGCGAGCGACCAGATCGCGATGTAGCCGGAATAGAGCACCATCACGAGCAAGCCCGGCAGGAATCCGGCAAGGAACACCTGGATGATGGAAACGTTCGCTTGCACGGCGTAGACCACCATCGTGATCGACGGCGGGATGAGAATGCCCAGCGTGCCCGCGCCGGCCAGCGAGCCGAGGCTCATATTCTCGTCATAGCCGCGCTTCTTCAGTTCCGGCAGCGCGATCTTGGCCACGGTGGCGCAGGTCGCCGCCGACGATCCCGAAACAGATCCGAAAACGCCGCAGGCCAGCACGTTGACATGCATGAGCCGTCCCGGCAGCCAGTTCAGCCAGGGCGCAAATCCGCGGAACATCTCCTCCGACAGGCGGGTGCGGAAGAGAATTTCGCCCATCCAGATGAAGAGAGGCAGCGCCGCCAGCGACCACGAGGCGCTGTTGCCCCACACCGTCGTCGCGAGCACGCTTCCCGCCGGAATGTTGCCGCCGGCGAACTGCATCCCGGCCCAACCGGTCGCCATCAGGGCCACCGCGATCCAGACGCCGGCCCCGAGCAGCAGCGCAAGAAACCCGAGCAGGATCGCCGCAATGGAGAGCAGTTCCACGTCAAACTCCGCTCTGCACGGCGCGCTCGACGATTTCCTCGGCGCTGGTCGGCGGCGGCAACTCGTATCGCGGTGCAAAACCGCGCAGCACATGGATCAATTCGTCGACGAAGGCGATGCAGAGAATGACGAGGCCGCCGCTGTAGCCGAGTTGCGGAATCCACAGCGGCACGGCGATGACGCCCTGCGAAATATCCGAGAATTTCCAAGACTGCCACGTCATGATTACGGCGTGCCAGGCGAAGAAGCCGATAAATCCGACGCCGATGAGAAGAGCGGCGATCTCGAGAAAATGTCGGGTCTTGCCGCCGAGGCGGTCGATCAACAGGCCTACCCGGATCATTTCGCCATGCTTGAATGTGTGTGCGAGCCCGAGGAAGGCCGTTGCCGCCATGCACCATGAGATGAAGTCGTCGCCGGCGGGAATATTCAGACCGAGCGGCCGGCCTGCCGACAGCAGCATCATCAGCACGAATATCGCAATGAGGAAAAGCCCGGCGAGATAGCCGGAGAACAGGTAAAGCCGGTCAAGCAACACGCGGGTCATGATCAATCCTTTTTCCCTCGCACGCATATCGCCAGGAAGCAATAGACGTGCCGCCGCCGGGAGCGCTCGACTTTCGGGTAAGACCTGTCGTTTCCGATCGGGCCGCAAGCGGACCTCTGAAATCGGCCCCTGAAGAGGAGCGCAGGTTTTCGGAGTTGCTGCGGAGCGTCAAGGCAGGCCCGCGGCCGCGCGATCCCGCTACTCCTGGAGAACAGGCGCGCTATGGCAAACTGCGACGACGGAGGGGGATTTGATCGACCGGGCGGTCGCGCTCATCGAGGTCATACCGACGCCACGTCATACGGCTGGCTGCCGGAGCAATCGGTCAAACCGGCCGTCGGTCGGGAGCCGCATGGCTTTGTTGAACGGCGGTTGTACTCAGTAAATGAACACCGGCTCTCGCATCAGATGATCATTGACCTCGACTACCCCGGCAATGCATTCGGCGGTCACCTTGATCGCCTGCCGTTCCGTTTCTGATTGCGTGAATCCCCAGAGATCGACAACGCCGTTCGTGACAGTCGCATTGAGCTTGTGGACGTGTGACCAGGACTGCTTCCTGAGTTCTGCGATCAGCTTGTCCCGTATCGCTGCATCAGGAAGGCTGATTTCCAGGCGGGGGCGGGCGCTCGCGACCGCCTGAACGATATTGGCCCGGCTGACGATGCCGATCAGCTCGCCGGCCGCGTTCACGACAGGCACGCGCTTGATATGCTTCTCCTCGAAGATGTCTGCGATTTCGACCAGCGGCGTATCCGGCCCTGCCGTCTGGACCTCTCTCGTCATCAGGTGCCTGATCTTGCGTGTGTGGCTCTGGACATACTCTCCGGCGAGGGCGCCCTCGCCGGAGATCATGGACAGCCACCACGAAGTAGGTCGTTCCGTCCCGCACTCGGTCCGGTGCATCAGGTCAGCTTCGCTGACAATTCCGATGAGCTTGCCGTCGGAATCGACCACCGGAACGGCGCTGATGTGATGGGCGAGCAGGAGTTGCGCCACATCTCGAACAGTGCTGTCTTCGCCAACCGTGATAACCGGCGAAACCATGACGTCGCGTGCTTTCATAGGGGCCTCCCTGGAAGAGAATTCCGCTAATCAATCCTAGTCCGGCGGCCCGTCGGCGGCATTGATTCGCGTCAACCATTCCCCGAGCCGTCAGGTCGCCATTGCTCGTGCCTGGTTTTGAATTGCGAGCGAAAGATAGCCTGTCGAGAACCTCGATCATCAACTGACCCGATGCTGCGAAACGTGGCAAATCGCGTCGTCAATGCATGATGATGTGCGGATCCGTTACTCGATATGCCTGTTTGGAGGACTTGGAACTTGCAAACGAAGCGCTCCCGCGTCGTTTGACCGGCGTGTATCCGGAATGTCGCCTGATGGCCGGTTCGTAGCGGAAGTGTGGCGTGCCGACCTCACGCGATCATCTTTGATCGCGTTCAGGAGATTGGCAGCGAATGCGCTTGAGCGGAAAGATACGAATTAGACCTGCTGGAACATGACGACGAATTGAAAGACATTTTCAGAGCGATGGGAACGCTTGCGCTTTGAGCCTTGTTCTGAGTGGGCAGTTCAGCGGCGCCGGCAGGACAACCTTGCTATGAATGGGAAATGCCGGGCGATAAGTGACTCGCGAATGTTTCCCACCAGCATCCACGACGAAGAAATCCAGGATCCGCAGATCGGGAGAATTAACAAGCCGATCTTGCAACAACCATAGTGGAGAGATGCCATGGCAGCCAATCTCACCTCCGTTGTGACGCAATTCCTTACTCCTGAAGTCATCGCCCAAATCGCCTCTTTCCTGGGGCTGGACAAGGCGACGATACGAAAAGCGGCCGAAGGATCGATTCCGGCATTGCTGGCGGGCCTTTCCGATGTGGTCGCAACTCCTGCTGGAAGCAACCAGCTGTCGAAGCTGTTGTCGCAGCAACAATTCGGGTCTCCTACGGACGTCCTGCGCAACGCGGGCGCGCAGAAGTTCGCAGAGGGATCGAATATGCTCTCCGGGCTGTTTGGCAATCGAACCATGGACACAATGGCCCAGGCGATCGGCAGATTTGCCGGGATGAGCGATAGCAGCGTCAAGTCGCTGCTCTCGGTGTTAGGCCCGCTTGTGCTGGGAGTGCTAGGTCAGCAGCAGCGTGACGCTGGGCTGGATGCAAACGGACTCGCATCGCTTCTGCGCTCACAGAGGGATCAGATCATGGCGGCGATCCCGCCGGGACTCGCCGATCAACTCGGCGCAGCCGGCCTGATCGACAAGGCGGGAGCCAGAGTAGGCAACGGGATGGCCGCGGCCAGCGCTGCAGGAAGCCGGATTGCCGGCGCCTCCGAACAGGCAGCCACTCGGGCAAGTCAATCCGCCACCAGCAGGGCGCAGTGGCCGTATTGGCTGGCTGCGCTGGTCGTTCTTGGCGGTATCGGATGGTATGCGCTTCAGCGCCCGGCTGAGCGGACCGTCGCCGAGACACCCGCCACCACGCGGCCCGCAACTGGAACCGTCGGCATGGCGCCTGCGGATGTGACCGTTGACGGGGTTAATCTGGCGAGCCAGGTCAACTCGTCGGTAGGCACTCTGACGGCTGCGCTGCCGACCATGACCAATGAGGCCAGCGCGCAGGCGGCCATGCCGAAGATCAACGACGCCATCGCTCAGCTGGATGATGTCAAGGCGCGGGCCGCAAAGCTTTCTCCGGAAGCGCGAAGCACGCTTGCCAAGCTGGTCGCCGCGTCCACGCCGACGATCAACCAGATGTGCGACAAGGTATTGGCGACGCCAGGCGCCGCCACGCTTGCGAAACCAGCGATCGAAAATCTTCGCAGCAAGCTGGACGCGTTGGCGAAGGTCTAACGAGCTCCAACTTTGGCGCTGCTGGAACACCAACATGCGGACTCGTTACGGTGATCCGCTGAATGGTTGATCCAGCGCTGGCGACGGCGTATTTTTGCAAGGTGGGCAGGGCTCTAGCGGAGAACGTCCATGAAGCAGATGAGTCTGAGCAAAGTTGCAATTGCGGCCTCGACCTTCACGTTCGCGACCCTGCTCTCCTTAGGCTGGTGTGAGCAAGGCGGGGTCTCACTGTCAGTCGACAGCGCCCAAGCGCGGGTCGGTCGCCCGATGACACCGATAAGCGGAGCGGGTGTTGCCCGTCGACAAGTCCGCAGGGATGCATACGGGTATGGCGCAGGGCCAGTTGCAGGCGCTGCCGCTGTCGGCACGGCTGCTGCGGTCGGCACGGCTGCTGCTGTCGGCGCCGCCACCTCACCCTGGGGCTCGGGTTACTACGGCGGCAGCCCTTACTACGGCGGCGGAGGCTGGGGAGCTGGATATGGCGCTCCTTACGCAGCCGGACCAGGCGGCCCTTACGGCCCCTATGGTCGTCCGATGAACGCAAACGTTGCTGCCGGTCCGGGCGCACCACCGGCCGGATGGGGCGGCCTGAGCAACGAAGACCGCGCTCGGTACATCAAGAATCTCCATGACTCAGGGTACAATCCGAAAGACAACTTCAACAGCAACGGAACCGTAAAGACCCAATAGCGTCAGGATCTTTCATCGTCGTCTTTCCGCGGTTCTCAGCGCGTATCTTGCGCCGGCTGTTTACGGCGGGCCAGCACCTCGGCCGGGAAGGGCCCTGTAGTCTTCTCAGTGAAGATAGGGTCCCTCCCGGTAGGGTGTGGTCCGTGAAGTCATCGCGATACAGCCGGACGTGATCTTCCCTCAAGGCACGCCCATTGCCTTGAGGTTCAAGAGGAACACAACGACCACAAAGAAATGGCGATGTCGGCGCTGGAGCAGTTCGACATGGCAGGGCCTGCCGCCTAGCGCGCCGACCAGCTTGCCGGCCAGCAGCAGCGCATCGCGATCGCGCGGGCGCTGTTGCAGGAGCCCGACATCATCCTCGCCGACGAGCCGATCACGCTCGATCCGCGCAAGCTTGCGAAATTCCGATGCCCGATGTGGTCGAGGAGGCGAAGGAACTGGTCGGCCGGCCGACGTACGGCTGATGTCGCTGATGGATCATACCCCCGGGCAGCGCCAGTTCCGTGATGAGGTGAGGCTGCGCGACTAATATCGCGGCTAGGTCGGCGGCATGACCGATGCCGAACTCGACGTGCTGTTCGCGCGGCGCTTTGCCTATCAGAAGGCCTATGCCGCGACCAACATGCGCGCTATCGTCGGGATGGCGCATCAGCACGAGATACCGCTCGCCAGCCATGACCACACGACCGAGGAGAACGTCGTCGACCGCGTGTCGGTCGCGGAATTCCCGACCACGATTGAGGCTCGCCCGCGAGGGCCTGCTGGACATCCTGTCGTCGGACTACATCCCCTCGAGCCTAT